>JBDRVE010000044.1 GCA_039801725.1 candidate division WOR-3 bacterium
GAGAAGTATTTAATCCTCTGCCTTATTTTGTTATTTTTAAAATATAAAGAGTAATATAATCTCGGTTTTTCCTCTTCCCTGATTTTTATAAAAGGTTCTGCTCGCTTATCAATTTTGCCAATACTATCTCTTTCTCTAATATTTTTTATTGCCAAATCATCTAAATAAGGAACTATTTCTATATCTTTTATTTTACTTATTGGATTTTCTTTTAAAAATAAGATCTCTTCTTGAAGATAGTTATAACTCTCCTCTATCTGATTGAATAATAAGAAGAAGAAAATTACCACTGAAAATAGAGAGCAAGAGAATGGGTATCTTTTAGGCGATAGTGGAAATTAAGAAAATAATAGATACCAAAGGGTTCTTTTATTAATAAGTCAAATTTAAAATTGGTAGCAAAGAAAGGAAAATTAAACTCTTGACCAAAAGAGAGATTTTTATCAAATTGAAAATCAAAACCAATCTTGAATCTATTATCCTCTTTTGTTTTCCAATAATAAGTAGAAATTAATATATTTTTGATAAATTTTAAATCAAACCCAAAAATCAATTTTTCATTTATTTCTTCGTCCCAGACTTTTGGTTTATTAATATTAAATAATGCCAAAGAAAAAGATAATTTCTGCCAATTATAGAGAAAACCTAAATGATAAGTAAAAAAGAAATCACCATTATTGGCAATCTTGAAGTAATAGAAATTGGGGGAGAAACCATAAAAGAAATTCTGGATTTTATTAGCATAAATAAAAGAAAAACGGTTTTCATTATAATTGGGATAATAAAGATTCTGAAGTAATAGTCCCAAATTCTTAAATTTTGCCTGTGAATTAAAATAGTTCAAAGAAGTTAACTTATAAAGATTAGTATAAGATAGAAATAAAAGATTTTTCTTCTCTTCAATGAGATAACTGGGGTTAAGATAAAAAGATTTGTTTAGGGGTTTATTAATTACCGAGAGATTTATTTCTTCAATCTCAAAGAGAAGAAAATTAAGTAAGGTAATAAAGAAAACGACCACAATTGGGGCAGGTTTTCACTTCGGTTTTGCAACGGGCAATCACTTCGGAAGGAAGTTTTACATAACAACCGCTGCAATAACCTTTAATCACTTGAACTACTGCTTTTGCGCCGTAATGTTTTTTTATTCGGTCATATTCTTTTAAAAGATTTTCATCAATTTTCTTACGCAGTTTTGCCCTTTCCTTTTCAATTATTTTTATAAAATCAATATTTATCGGTTCAATAACAAATCCCAGTTTCTGATATTCCTTCTGTTCAAAATCTTTAAGAATAGAATCAAACTCCTCTAATTCTCTTAAAAGTTCAATCTGCTTATTCATTTTATCTTCTCTTCAATCTCTTTAATCATTTTTATAAACTCTTGGGGCGTATTCGGGATAACCAATTTTCGTCTTTTAGTCAATTGCTGACAGATAGCCGCAACCCTTCCTAAGGTCAAAAGATATTGATTACCAACATCATGGGGTGGTGCAACGATTAAAAAGAAAAGATGAACCGGTTTCTTATCAATCGCATCAAAATCCACACCTTCTTTTGAATAACCAATCGCAATCTCCAATTTATCAACCACTAAGGAACGACAATGGGGAATGGCAATTCCCTTACCAATACCGGTAGAACCAAGTTCCTCTCTCTTTAAAAGGGTTTCGACTAATTTATCATCTTCTTCGCCTTTTATCATCTTTACCAATTCTTTCAAAACCCCTACTTTCTTTTTATTTTTTAAATCCAGGTTTATCCGGTCGGGTCTTAATAAAGGATAAAATAACATATTACCTCCTTCACATTTTTTCTAAGGGTTTAATCCCCAAAATTTCTAATGTCTTTTTTATTATTTTCCGACAACAAAATGCCAAAAAAACCCTTGCCTTCATCAATTCTAAATCTTCCAAAATCACTCTTTCTTTCTCGTAAAAATAATGAAATTTCTCTGCCAATTCTAAAAGATAATAAACCAATAAATGGGGAGCAAACTCTTTCACTGCTTGAATAATAATATCCTTAAATTTAAGTATTGTCAACATTAAAGAACGTTCTTCTTTGGTTATTAAATAATCCAAATTGACATCTTCTAAAAGGTTATTAAAGTTGTAGCCCTTCTCTTTGCCGTGTCTCTCAATGCTACAAATTCGGGCATGAGCATATTGGACATAGAAATAGGGATTCTCTTTTGTCGCTTTTTTAATCAGTTCAATATCAAAAGTTAAATGTTGGGAAGGTTTTCTCAATAAAAGAAAAAATTTTAATGGATCACTCCCCACTTCGGCTAATACCTCTTCTAAGGTGATAAATTCACCACCTCTTTTTGACATTTTCACTTTTTCACCTTCTCTTTCTAAGGAAACCTGTTGAGCGATAATTACGATGAAATTATTAGTATTAAAGCCTAAACTTTTTATTCCAGCAACCATTCTTGGAATATAACCGTGGTGATCGGGTCCCCAAATATTAATAATTATCTCAAACCCTCTCTTTATCTTATCGTAGTGATAGGCTAAATCATTAAGAAAATAGGTTGCTCTTTTATCTTTGGTAATTAGCACCCGATCTTCACTATCGCCAAAAAGAGAGCTTTTAAAAAATAAAGCATCCTCTTTTTCATAAACCAGATCTTTTGCTTTTAGGATTTCTAAAACCTTTTCCCGATAACGAATTATTGAAGATTCATAAACAAAAGAATCAAAAAAAACACCAAATTTGTTTAAAACCTGTTTTTGCCAAGAAATTATTTCTGCCAAAAGAAAAGAGCGCCATTTCTCTTCTGGTAGATTATTATCTAAAATTTTTTTAGCAATTTCGATTAAATATTCACCTGGATAACCTCCTTCAGGAAATTCACTTTTTATTCCTTTAAGTTCCTTTATTCGATAAATTAAACTCTTTTCTAATAAATCTATTTGGGTACCACAATCATTAATATAATATTCGGTAGAAACATCATAATTCACAAATCTTAAAAGGTTTGCTAAGGCATTACCATAAGCACCGGCTCGTGCCTGAACTACCGAAAGAGGTCCTGTGGGATTAGCCGAAATAAACTCAAGATTCACTTTTCTTTTTTTACCGATATCAAAATGGAGATAATCTTCTAATAATATTTTTCTTAATTCTCTTCTTAAAAAACTGAAAGAAAAGGTAAAATTAAGAAAACCATTACCGCCAATCTCCACCTTCTCATAATCGCTATCGGTTTTTATTTTTTCCAAAATCTCTTTACCAATCTCTTGTGGATTTTTCTTTAATTTTTTACTAAGTAAAAAGAGAATGTTAGAAGCATAATCACCAAATTTCTCTTCTTTAATAAATTCAATTTCATGGCCTGGAGGAATTTCAATTTCGGCTTTCTTTAAACTTTCGACAATCTTCTCACTCAACATATCTCTTTTGGGGAGCATCGCCCCACAATCTTTCTAATCCATAAAATTCTCTAACTTCTTTGAGAAAGATGTGAACCACCACATCAATATAATCAATCAAAATCCATTGGGCGGGATTATAACCTTCAATATGGTGAGGCAAAAGACCTAAGTCATGTTTAATCCGCAACTCAATTTCATCACAAAGGGCTTGGGCATGAGGAATAGAATTGGCGGTAGCGATTAAAAAATAATCAGCAATAGGCGAAAGTCTCCTCAAATCCAAAAGTAAAATGTCGGTTGCCTTCTTATCAATCAAAATCTTTATAATATAATCAATTAGTTCCATTTTTTATTATCTCAAAATAATCCCTTCCCAAAATTATTGAGACAGAAAGATTTAAAGTAGAATCCAAAAAAAGTTCAATACTGGGATAAAATTTACTACCACCCAAAATTAATCTGTCTATCCGCCAAAACTGATTTTTTTTGGGCTTTTTGTAACACAAATACTTTTGGATCAGTTTGCCGTTTCTTAAATTCTTATCAATATGCTCCACCACAACCGTTTTTTCAAAAGTGTCGTTTATCTCTATTACATATGATACCGAAAAATTATACTTTTGTAAATATTTAGCGAAAAGGACCGATGCCAACCTATCACCACTGCCATTAATGAGGGCAATCGATAAGTTTTCGCTATTATTAGGGAGAGAATCCTTTTTAAAATTTTTTCTTACAAAAAAGAGAATAACCACAATAATTACAAGAATAGCCAAAATAATTTTTTTCATTTTATAAGGGAAAGGTAATCCTTATAAGTATTAATCCCTTTTATCTCGGCTGCCTCAGTCCTTATTCCCATTACTTTTATCTTTTTTTGTATTGCCAATTCTATTAAATCAGTTAAATAATATTCCTTTGTAATACAATTCTCTTTAATTTCTCTAATTAAATTATAAATTACTGCTAAATCAAAAAGATAACAACCACTATTAACTTCTTTAATTTTTTTAATTTCTGGTGAAACATTCTTTTCTTCAACAATCGCCAAAATCTCTTTCTTTTCATTTCGCAAAATTCTTCCGTAACCGGTGGGATTTTTTAAAATAGCGGTTAACAGAAGGATACCAGGTTTTTCTTTTTCTGCTAATTTAATCATTTTTTCAATCGTTCCTTTTTTAATTAAGGGAGTATCGCCACAAAGAACGATTACTTTATCCTTTTCCTTTAAATAGGTTAATGCTTTTAAAAAGGCATCACCTGTTCCTTTTGGTTCTTCTTGGCAAGCAATGAGAATCTTTTTATTAGAAAAAAAATTTCGATATCTCTCTCTTGTCTCCTTTATTCCTTCTTCGTTTAACACAACAATAATTTTTTCTATCCTTTTTATTTTTAATAATTTTTTTAAAAGGTAGATAATTATCGGTTGGTTTTTATAAGGTAAGAAAACCTTAGAATAAGGAATCCCGATCCTTCGGCTCCGACCAGCAGCAAGAACTACTGCCTGATAATTGTTTATTGACAATTATTTACTATTTGATTTTTATCATCAACAAAAATTTTTTTAGGAGTGTAGGTGAGTGCTTGGGATGATTCCATTAAGCAGGTGGAAATAACGATTAGTTTATCTCCCACTTCTCCCCAACGAGCTGCACCGCCATTTAATTCACACACGCCGCTCTTCTTTTTCCCTTTCATCACATAGGTTTCAAAACGGGCACCATTATTAATATTAATCACTAAGACCATTTCACCTTCGATGATATCAGCACGTTTTAAAATCTCTTCATCAATTGTGATGCTACCTTCGTATTCGAGATTTTTATTGGTGACCTTTATTCCATGGATTTTACTTTTAACAATTTTTCTTAACATTTTTATTTACTAGCCACACGAGTAAATTCAATGATTGCCATTTGAGCATTATCTCCCACCCTAGTATTAGTTTTAATAATTCGGGTATAACCACCGGTTACATCACTAAATCTTTTAGCAACATCTTCAAAAAGTTTTTTTACCAATTTTCGGTCAGCAAGAAAAGCAAAAACCCGCCGCCGATTAGCCACCGTATCCTTTTTGGCAATATCAATCAAATGTTCGATAAAAGGACGCATCGCTTTTGCTTTTACCCACGTGGTCTCAATCTTTTCGTGTTGCAATAAGGAACGACAGAGATTTTTAATTAATGCCCGACGATGGTCAACATCTCTTTGTAATTTTTTAACTTTCCTTCTGTGTCTCATCTTCTTTTTTGATCTCCTTTAGAATCTCACTCACATCCATTCCCAAACTTAATCCCCATCTTTCTAAAGCACTCTTCACTTCTTCTAAGGATTTTTTGCCAAAATTCTCAATATTCAATATATCCTTTTCGGTTAGTTGTACTAAATCACCGATAGTTTTCACATTTACTTTGCCACCATCTTTATAGCGACCACTTTTTAAACAATTAACCGCTCGATTAGAGAGTTCCAAATCTTCAATATCCCGAATTAAAATTTCCTTTAACCTCTCCTTTTCTCGGTCTGGTCGCTCTTCGGGCAAAAATTCTAAGGTAGTTTCTTTTGGAATTAAACGTTCAAAACTATTTTTCAAAATTCCCGCTGCTTGAATTAACGCTTCGTAAGGCGTCACAGTACCATCAGTCCAAATTTCTAATATTATCCGTTCTAAATCGGTTCTTTCCAAATATTGCATTGTTTCTATTTGATAATTTACTTTTTTAACCGGTGAGAAAAAGGCATCAAGGAAAATAGTCCCAATTGGGGCTTCTTCGTCCAATCTTCTTAATCTTTCCGCAGGCACATACCCACGACCATTTTCTACTTTCATCTCTATTTTTAATCTTTTATCTGCTGTCAAAGTAAGAATGGGTTGCTCAGGGTTAGCAATAATCACCTCCGGAGGAACTTTTAAATCCTTTGCTTTATATTCACCTTCCTTGTCAGTATAAAGATAACAAGTTTTAGGTACTTCCGAATTTAAACGGAGCCTCACCTTTTTTAAATTCAAAATAATCTGTGGCACATCTTCCAAAACATCAGGAATAGTAGAAAACTCGTGCATCACCCCTTCAATCTTCACCTGAGTAATTGCGGCTCCTTGAACGGAAGATAAAAGGCTCCTTCTCAAAGCCGTACCGATTGTGTGGCCCCAACCTCTTTCTAAAGGTTCAATAAAAAATTTAGCATAAGAATCGGTTTGGGTCTCTTTTTCTACTTCTACTTTTTCCAAAATAATAAAATGTTTTAAATAATAAGTCTTTTCTAACATTTTTCACTCCTCACATAATTAACGTGAATAAAATTCAATAATATCTTTTACTGAAACTGGTATTGCGTTTAAATCTTCTTCAGTTGGCATACTAATTACTTTTCCTTTTAAATTTTCTTTATCCAAAATAAGCCAACTCACTCCTGTGCCTTCTTTTTCTAAAATTTCTTCTTTAATTTTTGGAATTAATCTCTCTGTGCCAATAGTAATTTCATCGCCTACTTTTACTTGATAAGAAGGGATATTTACTTTTCGATTATTTACTCTAATATGTCCGTGGGAAACTAATTGTCGCGCCTGCGCCCGTGAAGTGGCAAACCCCAAACGATAGACCACATTATCTAAACGCATCTCTAAGAGAGTAAGCAAAGCATTTCCTGGGTTTGGTTTTTTTTGTGCCATTTCATAATATCTTTCAAATTGATTTTCTAAAATACCGTATATAAATTTCGCTTTTTGTTTTTCTCTTAATTGAATACCATAAACCGACATTCTTGCCTGCTGAGTCTGTGGTTTTTCACCCCTTCTTTGTAAGATGCACTTATCACTATAACATTTTTGACCCTTCAAAAAAAGTTTCTCTCCAAAACGGCGACAAATCTTACATTTTAATTCCTTTGCTCTTGCCATAATTAAACCCTTCTTTTCTTTGGTGGTCGACACCCATTATGGGGAATGGGTGTCACATCTTGAATACTTAGTATTCCTAATCCGGCATTTTGTAAAGCACGAATTGCTGCTTCTCTTCCCGGACCAGGGCCTTTTATCTTAATTTCTACTTTTCTTACTCCCATGGCGTAGGCTTCTTTTCCGGCCATCTCGCCAGCCTGTTGAGCAGCATAAGGGGTTCCTTTTTTAGTTCCCTTAAACCCTGCGCGACCAGCAGATGCCCAACAAATAACATTTCCTTGTTTATCAGTTATGGTAACAATAGTATTATTAAAAGTACATTGAATGTGGGCAATCGCAATTGGTTCAACCTTCTTTTTTCCTTTAGATTTTCCTTTCGCCATAATTATTTACCTTTTTTTGCTTTTAAAACTCCTGATGTCCTTCTTGGACCCTTCCTTGTTCGAGCATTGGTTCTTGTTCTTTGTCCTCTTACCGGTAAACCTCGTTGATGCCTTATGCCGCGATAACAACCAATTTCAATTAACCTTTTGATATTTGCTGCCACTTCTGCCCTTAAAGCACCTTCTACTTTATAATTGGTTTCAATTTCTTTTCTTAAAGCAGTAAACTCTTCTTCTGTTAATTCCTTTACTTTTTTATCACCAGAAATGCCTAGTTTTTCTAAAATCTTTTTAGCCGTTGGTAAACCAATTCCGTAAATTAAAGGTAAAGCATATAAAATTTTTTTATTATCAGGTAAATCAACGCCTACTAATCTCGCCATAATTTTAAAATTTTAATTAAATTTTTTAAAATGTCAATTTCTTTATGTAAAAATTCTTTATATAAAAATATAAGTATAATAAAAATTAAAATTAAATCAAGAATTTAAAGAAGAACCTTTAATTTTTCATTAGGGACATCCGCCATTTTACAAAATTCAATAACTTCTTTCTCCAATTCTTTTTTGCCCACAGCAATTTTTTTAACCTCTTTCGCTAAAGGTGGTGCAAAAAAATAGTAGTAATCCTCATTACCGCCGTAGAGAATCCCGCAAGCAAAATATTCATCATTTTTATCCAACAAACCGCAAGGAATATTTAATTGAGTAATTTCTCCCTCCCAAATATCCCAACTTTTATCAATCAGATAACGTTTTCCTCCTTTTAAATATCGCAACCAAGATTCAATACGAAATTTTTTTCTTTTATTAGGTGATTTTGATTTAATCCCCTTTAAGGCCGAAATAGTAAAAATCTTTCCACCTTCTTCTGTTTCTTTTTCAGAAAAATAATCTTCACCTTTTTGGTTATTAGGAATATCATCAGGTCTGATAATCACTACTACGTACTTGGGCGAAATTAACTCCATTTCTAAAGAGAGAAGTAAACTCATAAAATTTTTGTCGCGTAAATAAGAAATAGATTCAATAATAAATAAATCTAAATTTAAATCTTCACTTAGTAATTTTTTTAAACCAAAGAAGATATTTTTTTGAGCAAAAGGATGAGCCGGAGAAGTAGCACCAATAAAATAGATTTTCTCAGGAGTTACTTCATATAGCCCCTCTACTTCTCTTTCCAATATCCCGATTCCCATCGTTGTTGGAGGACCAATATTAGATTGACCAATATCCATATCCAAAACACCAGTCTTTAATTTCGCCTTGAAACCTTGATTTGCTAAATAAGTAGTAAAAAAGGTTTTGCCAACACTCCCCCGACCTAATACCAAAACTTTTCCCGGAGAGGATACTATCTCTTCACACACCTTCTGCCAAGTTTTCGGAATTTCCATAAGATTTTTTGAAAATATAAGTTATAAATTATTTTGAAAATATAAGTTATAAATTATAATAAAAAGAATATTAAAAATCAAGATGATTAAATTTTTATTTGATTTTATAACAGTTTTGAATTAAAATTTATAATGTCATTACTTTTTATTGTTTTTCTTTTTAATTTTAATGGTGCCCGATATTTAATTATTACTCCTGATGAATATAAACCAATATTGGAAGAATTAGCCAATTGGAAAAATGAAAAAGGAATAAAATCTTATATTGCCACCCTTTCCCAAACTGGCCGTACTTTGGATAGTATTAAAAATTATATTATCAATGCTTATAACAATTGGCCGATAAAACCAGAATTTATTTTGCTTGCCGGTGCTCCTAATTTTATTCCCAGTTATAATTCAAGAATTGATGACTATTATGGAAACCTTACTGGTAATTACTTAATTGAAATTCCCGTCGGTCGCTTACCTTTTAGAAATTTTACCCAATGTTCAACAATGGTAAAAAAAATCTTAGCCTATGAGAAGGGAGAAATCTTTTCACAAGATACAAGTTTTATTTTAAAACTGACAACAATCGTCAGGGAAGACCAGCCTCCTGATCCTTATTATCAAGCGGATGCACGATATATAAGAAATCTTGCCTTACAGAACGGTTTTATCCTTGCCGAAAGTCTTTTGAATTTTTTAGGACATAATGCTAATGATGTTATCAATAGTATGAATGATGGTCGAGCCTTTTTAGTTTATCGTGGTCAAGGAACTGGCAATTGGTGGTCACCCTTTAATATTAATGTTGCTTTGGCAAACAATTTAAATAAGTTGCCAATAGTTATTTCTGCTACTTGTCAAACGATGGCGTTAGGTGTGAATGAAAGTATGTTGGGTGAAGCTTTTATGAGATTTGGTAAACCTTGTTCTTTAAAAGGAGCAGTTGCTTTTTTTGGCACCACGTGGACCGGTAGCCATATTTCTCAGCAACGTGGCACCTATGCCCGAGCATTTTTTGATGCTATCTTTAATAATAGAATTTATAAATTAGGTTTAATTCATAAAAGAGCGAAATATGTTTTAGATTCAATTTTTCACGACCAAACCCGTTATCAGGAATGGAATTTTTATGGCTGTCCAGAAATGCCGATTTGGACACAAAAACCAAAGAAATTAATAGTTGAGTGCGAAACAATTGTTAATTTACAGCCACAAGAATATGTAATTAGAGTCAAAGATTTTGCAACCCAAATGCCCATTCCTAATGTTTTTGTCTGTTTAACAATGGATTCTACTATTTATCTTTTTGATTCTACCGATAATTCCGGCTATGTCCGTTTTAATTTTTCTCCTTCTCATCTTGGCAATTTCAAGATTGTTGCCCATTATTATAATTATTTACCAGAAATCAAAATTGGTAGAGTGATTCCAGGAAATATTCCTTATTTACAATATCAAGGTATTACAATTAATGATTATCCTAACGGCAATAACGATAATCAAATAAATCCGGGCGAAGAAATTTGGGGCTATCTAAAAATTAAAAATATTGGTCAATATCCAGCTTATAATGTAAAAGGTATTTTAAGAAGTGAAGTTGTTAATATCTTAGATTCAATATTAAATTTTCATAATATTTTACCTAATGACAGTTCTTCTGCTTATTATCGTTTTTATACTCCTCAAAACTGCACCGCTTATCAACAAATACCTTTTAATTTAATTTTAAGAGATACCTTTAATAACCAATGGCAGATTAATTTCTCCTTAATGGTGTTCGCTGGTAAGATCAAAATAATCTCTTTCTTTATCAATGATTCACCACCTTTTGGCAATAATAACCATCAATTAGGTAGAAACGAAGGAATAAAATTAATTCCCAAAATCAGCAATATAGGCAATAGTTTTTTAAAAAATATCGGATTAAAAATTTTACCAATTGGTATTACCCAAAATTATATTAATTTAATTGATTCTTTAATTAATATATCTTTTATAAATTCTAACGAAACCATCTTTAATCCCGAAAGATATTTTACTTTAACTTCTTCTGCCAGTTTACCAACAAATTATCCTTTTCCTTTTAAGTTATATCTCCGTGCCTTTGGTGAAACCTATCAAATTTTTGACAGTTTCAGTTTTAATTTAGTATCAGAAAACTTAGGAAATATTGAACCGGTTGGTCCGGATAATTATGGTTATTATGCTTATGATGATGTTGATACTTTAACTGGTCAAGCACCAGTTTATCAATGGTATGAGATATCTCAAATTGGAAGAATGATACCGGAAATATCTAATCATGATGCCGCAGTAGTTACACTTCCTTTACCTTTCCGTTTTAAATATTACGGAATCTGGTATGATTCAATTTCTATCTGTTCTAATGGATTTTTGGCAATGGGCAGAACCAATTATCGTTTTGGTAATAATGGACCAATTCCTGATACCAGTGGACCACCGGCAATGATTGCTCCCTTCTGGGACGATTTAAATACCGACGAAAGCCAGAATAATGGTTATGGAGATATTTATGAATATTATGACCAAGAGAACCATCTTTATATCGTTGAATTCTACCAAGTTGCTCATCATCGCCGACCAAATGTGCGCGAAACCTTTCAAGTTATCCTTTATGACCCAAGATATTATCCAACACCTACTGGTGATGGTGAAATAGTCTTCCAATATTATCTTGTTGCTGACCCAACGAGTTTAACCTTAGGAATTGAAAACCCTCAAGAAAATGACGGTATCCAATGTCTTTACAATAGTAATTACCATCCTAATACTGCCTTGCTTACTTCTCGTCGGGCAATTAAATTTACTACTAAAAGACCACTAAATAAAAGACCTTATTTAACAATTATCAATATCTTTGTTTCTGATTCTTTAGGAAATAATAATGGAATTTTAGAACCAAATGAGAGAATTTTATTAACCTTTCAAATTAAAAATTTTGGCGATACTACCGCTTTTAACACCTTAGGGATTCTTAGAAATCTTGATAATAATGTTATCCTGATTGATTCTATCAAAACCTTTGGCAACATACCAGTTGGTAATAGTGTCTCTAATTTTTCTCCTTATATTTTTGATATTGTTTCTCAACCAAACGACTCAATTTTAGATTTCTCTCTTGCCTTAAATTGTGATAATTACTCAATCAATATTCCTTTCTATCTATCAATTGGTTATCAAAGTGAAATTAAAGAAAGGTTTTCAATAATAATTAAAAAGAATTCCCAATTAAAATTTGATAAAAAGAATTCCTTAATTTTAAATCCTTTAGGTCAAAAGATAAGTAATGGAAAATTAAAAAAAGGAATATATTATCTTTTAATAAAAGAAGATAAAAAATGGATAAAAAGAAAATTTATCTATTTGCCTTAATTTTTCTATTACTTTTTACCACAATTAATGCTTCTATTTCTCATTATAATTATGATGAAATAGTTACCAAATTACATTATCTTCAATATCAATATTCGGAAATATTAAAACACCGATTTAAATTTCCTGATAGGTATCATACCTATGGAGAAATGGTCAACGAATTACATTATCTCCATATTCAGTATCCAGAGATCACCAAAATATATATAATTGGCTATACTCAGAAATTTAATCTACCTATTTTGGCAATAAGAATAACTTCTAATCCCGACGTTGAAGAACAGGATAAACCATCTATCCTTTTTGATGGAATTCATCATGCCTCAGAGATTCTTGGTTGTGAAATGTGTCTCTATCTTGCTAATAAACTATGTCAAAATTATTATTGTGATACATTAATAAAAAGTTTTGTTGATAATTTAGATATTTGGATTGTGCCAATGGTGAACCCTGATGGTCATTATATAACTGAATTAGGCTTAGATTCCATTTGGCGGAAAAATTTAAGGGATAACAATAATAATGGTAGGATTGATTTAGATTATGATGGTGTTGATTTAAATAGAAATTATGATTTTCTATTTGAACGTGGAGGCTCAAACGAACCAAGTAATCGTTATTATCGTGGACCTTATCCTTTTTCCGAACCAGAAG
>JBDRVE010000045.1 GCA_039801725.1 candidate division WOR-3 bacterium
GCTGGTGCTGGTGTCAAGGACCATTTTCATATCCACATTGTTCCTCGTTGGCAAGGTGATACCAACTTTATGCCCCTTTTATGTGAAACAAAAGTTATCTCCGAACATTTAAGAACCACTTATGAAAAACTCCTTCCTTATTTTCAAAAATGATTAAGGGCGTAGTTTTCGATTTAGATAATACCCTAATTGATTTTGTCAAAATGAAGGATTTGGCGATTGAGGAAGCGGTCAATTATATGATTGATGCCGGCCTCAATATGGATAAAGAAGAGGTAAAGAGAGAGATTTATAAAATCTACGAAGAGAAGGGAATTGAGTACCAAGAGGTTTTTCAAGATTTTCTTTTAAAGAAGTTTGGTAAAATTGATTATAAAATTTTGGCTGCGGGAATAGTTGGTTATCGTCGGGCAAAGGATTTTAGTTTAGTTCCTTATCCCCACACAGAATATACCCTTTTGGAATTAATCAAAAGGGGATTAAAATTGGCGGTTGTCTCCGATGCCCCAAAATTACAAGCCTATTTAAGATTGTGCTATTTAGGATTTTTAAACTATTTTGATTGTGTGGTTGCCTATGAAGATACTCAAAAGAAAAAACCTGATAAAGAACCTTTTCTTCTGGTATTAAAAATGTTAAATTTAAAACCGGAAGAGGTGATAATGGTTGGTGATTGGCACGAAAGGGATATTATCGGTGCCAAATTGGTTGGTATGAAAACCGCCTTTGCCCGTTATGGTGATACCTTTAATACCAAAGAAAGTGGTGCCGATTACGAGTTAAACGATATTATTGAGATTATCAAAATTGTTGATGAAATAAATAGGCAGACAAAATGATTTACGGAATTGGTATTGATATTGTTGATGTGAAAAGGGTCGAAAGGATGGTAAAAAATCGCAAGAGAGAAAGTTTAAAGAAAATCTTTTCGGAAGAAGAGATTAATTATTGTGAGAAGTTTCAAGAAAAGAAATATCTCCATTATGCTGGTCGTTTTGCCTTAAAAGAGAGTTTTATTAAGGCAGCGAAAAAAACCTTTCCTTTAAGAGATATTGAAATAAAAAATATCAAAAAGGCTCCGAAAATCTTTGGGAAAGGGAAAGTAAAAGAGTTTTTAAAAGATAAAGAGGTCTATTCTTCAATCTCTCATATTGAAGATTATGCTATTGCCTTTTGTTTAATATGCCAAAAAGATTTCCAAGTTTAACTATTATTAGCATTCTCTCTGCCCTTGCTCTTTGGTTTTTGGCCGTCTTAGAGAAAGAGCACAATTTAGCAATAAAAATAAAAATAAAGATTGAAAATATTCCTCCCAGCCTTTTTCTGCTAAAACAATCGGCAAAAGAAATAACCTGTGAACTAAGGGGTAAGGGGCGAGATTTTTTAAATAACCAAAAATATCTAAAAGAATATAAATTAGATTTCGAAGAGATTTTTAAAAAACCGATAGAAAGATTTCCTTACCGTTTCCGTTTATATATTGATTTAGAAAAATTGAAGAATATCAAGGATTTGCAACTCCTTTCTTATTATCCTAATTATTTGGAAATAGAAATTGACAAAATCACCGAAAAGGAGATAAGAATAAAACCGATTTTTAAAGAAGAGCGGGAAGATTACTTTTTAATAAATATTTCGGAAGAGAAAATAAAAGTTAAAGGACCAAAAAGCGAATTAGATTTTTTAAAAGAGATATCTACTGAATCACTAAATTTGAAGAAATTAAAAATTGCCTTTGATTCATCAAAAAATATTTATTATGCCGAAGGAAAGGTCTTCCTTATTAACCCTGCCAAAGAGTTTTTTTCTTTTGAAAAAGAAGAGGTCAATTTAAAATTTTATTTCGCGAAGATAATTGAAAAAGAGTTTAAAAATATTCCGGTAATCCTCATTACCAATTTGAAAACAAAGATTACTCCCAAAACTTGCCATATTCTGGTGAGCGGCCCGGAAAATATTTTAGATACCTTACAAAAGAAAGATATCAAAGTGATAATCAACGTTGCCAATCTAACCAAAGGAAAGTATAAAATACCTGCGGAAATCCTTTTGCCCAAACAGGTATCTTTTAAAAAATGTTTTCCGGAAAAGTTTGAAGTAGAGGTTTTTTAAATGTTGATATTAGGTATTGATACCAGTTGTGATGAAACAGCGGTAGCAATAATAAAAGATGGTCGAGAGATTTTAAGCAACATTATCGCTTCCCAAGTAATCCATTCCAAATATGGTGGTGTAATTCCCGAAGCTGCTGCCCGAGCACACATCCAAACTATCTTACCAATAACCGAGATTGCTTTAAAGGTAGCAAAGGTTTCATTAAAAGATATTAATCTCATTGGTGTTACCAATGGTCCTGGATTAATTGGTTCTTTACTTTGCGGTCTCTCTTTTGCCAAATCTCTTGCCTTCTCATTAAATATCCCTTTTTGTGCGGTGAACCATTTGGCTGGCCATATTTATTCTTTGATTTTGGAATACGAAAATCTACCGTTACCAATGATTGTTCTATTAATTTCTGGTGGCCATACGGAGTTATATATATTAAAAGAAAATTTGGAATATGAACTTTTGGGACAGACATTAGATGATGCCTGTGGTGAAGCCTTTGATAAAGTTGCCAAGATGTTAAAAAAACCTTATCCTGGTGGTCCTTATATTGAAAGATTAGCAAAAGAAGGTAAGAGAAATATTTCTTTTCCTGTTCCAGTTTTAAAAGGCTACAACTTCTCTTTTTCTGGATTAAAGACAGCAGTTTTATACTACTTAAAAGAAAACCCCAATTATAATGAAAATGATGTTGCCCACTCTTTTCAGGAAACAGTAATTGATTATCTTATATTGGCGATTAATAAGGCATCAGAAGAGTTCAATATCAAAAATATTGGTATTGTTGGTGGTGTAGCAGTAAACGAAAGATTAAAAGAAAGAGTAAATTTGGTAGCCAAAGATAAACACTATCAGATTTTCATTCCGAGAAAAGAACTCTGTTTAGATAACGGCGCAATGATTGCCTGTGCTGCCTATTACCAATATCAAAAAGAAGGACCTTCGGATTTTAATGTGGAAGTTTTTGCCAACTAAACTATGACCGCCCGAAGAATAACAATAATCAGTATTTTCTTAAACATTATTTTATCTTTTTTGAAGATATTTTTAGGAATCTTCGGAAAAAGCCAAGCAATTGTCGCTGATGGTATCCATTCCCTTTCTGATTTGATTACCGATTTGGGAGTTCTTTTCTCCCTTTCTCTTTCCCAAAAAGAAAAAGATGTTACTCATCCTTATGGCCATTATCGGGTAGAAAATCTTGGTGCTTTACTTCTTGCGATTATTTTAATTGGAATATCTTTTTATTTAGGTTACAATTCCTTTATTACCTTTTTAAATATCTTAAATAAAAAGTTTCTAACCGAAATCTCTTCCTATGTATTAATCGGTTCTATTCTTACCATTATTTCCAAGGAATTTCTTTTTAGGATAACAAAAAAATTTGGTGAGAAATTAAATAACCCCTTATTAGTTGCCAATGCCTATCACCACCGTTCAGATGTTTTCACTTCTCTTGCGACAACAATTGGTATTTCTTTAGCAATTATTTTAGGTAAGGAATATCTTTTGTTAGACCCGATTATCAGTTTTGTTTTAATAATAATCATTTTAATTACCGGTATGAAAATTTTTATTAAGGAAAGCAAGATTTTAATTGATACTCAGATAGAAGAAAAAGAGAGAGAAAGGATTGAAAAAATTATTAGAGAAAGTGAAGGAGGTAGATATGCCCACGATATCCGAACAAGAAAGAGTGGTGGCAAAATCTTTATTGATTTTCATTTAAGTTTGGATAAAGAACATAATTTATTTTCTGCCCACGAACTTACCGAAAACTTAGAAAAAGAAATCAAAGAAAAAATAGATAATGTAGAAGAAGTATTTATCCACATTGAACCGAAAGAAGAGATAATAAAGAAAGAAGATTTAGAAAAAATAATTTACCAAAAATTAAAAGAGATAAAAGAGATTAGAGAAATAAAAAAAATTACCATTTTCCCTTTTTATGACGAATACCAAGTGGATTTAGAAATTAAAATTAAAAAAAATTATCCCTTGCCTAAAATCCATGAAATAATTCACAATATTGAAGAAAAATTAATAAAATTAGCATTCGTAAAAAAAGTGAATATCCATATTGAACCATAAAATTTGAAAAATATTGGATATTCTCTTATAATTCTTTATGAAAAAAGATTTAATCTCTTTAAGAGATTTGAACAAAAAAGAGATAATTTTTTTATTCAAAAAGACAAAGGAGTTAAAAAAGGTTTTTAAGAAAAAGAAATTCTTAAATTTGCTCAAAGGAAGGATTGGTGTCCTTTTATTTGAAAAACCTTCTTTACGAACTCGGGTAACTTTTGAAACTGCCTTAAAACAACTGGGTGGTGAATCTATTTATCTCAGTCCCAGTGATGTCCAAATGGGGAAAAGAGAAAGCGTCAAAGATATTGCTCAAAACCTATCCCGCTGGATAGATTTAATTATTGTCCGAACCTTCTCGCACAATATTACCAAAGAATTAAAAGAATACAGCATAGTACCGGTAATTAATGCCCTTGATGATTATGAACATCCCTGTCAGGCACTTGCTGATTACTATACTATTTGGGAAAGAGAAAAGAATTTAGAGAAAATAAAGTTGGGTTTCATAGGCGACGGAAATAATGTCTGCCATTCTTTAATGCTTGGTGCCAAAATTCTTGGTGTTAATATGATGGTGGCAACACCAAAAGGCTACGAACCTGCTCAAGAGATAACTGAATTTTCAAAAGAGAAAGTTATCTTAACTAATGATCCAAGAGAAGTAGTAAAAGAATGTGATTACATTTATACGGATGTCTGGGTTTCTATGGGTCAGGAAAGCGAAAAAGAGAAAAGAATAAAAGATTTCCAAGGATTCCAAGTTAATTCCGAATTATTAAAATTGGCAAAGAAAGATTATAAAATTATGCATTGCTTACCTGCCCACCGCGGTGAAGAGATAACCGATGAAGTATTAGATAGCGAAAACTCTATCGTATTAGACCAAGCAGAAAATCGTCTCCATATCCAAAGGACATTAATTCTCTATCTTTTAAATCTCATAAAACTCTCTTCTTCTATCAAGAAATAGATCATTTTTATCGGTTACTTTTTTATCTTTAGCCTCATTAATATTAACCTTAACTAATTTTAAGGTTTCTTCATTTTGGGCTTTTATTAAAATTTCACCTTTTGGTGAGATAACCTGACTTTTGCCTAAAAACTTCAATTCTTTATTCCCCCTTTTTTCTATTCCAATCCTATTTCCTAATATCCAAAATATACGATTTTCTAATGCCCTCACTTGTGTGATCAAGGGAGCATAAGGTAAAATCAGATTAGAAGGATGACAGATAATTTCTGCTCCTTTGATGGCTAATGTCCTTGCTGCTTCTGGAAAAAAATAATCAAAACAGATTAAAACCCCAATTTTTAAATTGTTATAATTAAAAACATCCAATTTTAAATTTCCTTTCGCAAAAAAATCTTTTTCATCTTTAAAGAGATGGATTTTTCTATATAAAAGATAACTTCCATCAGGTGCGACAATTAAGGCAGAATTATAATAACTGCCATCCTCCTTTTCTAAAAAACCACCAGCGACAATAGAATTATATGTTTGCGACAAATATTTTAAAAACTTATAAGTTTCGCCTTCTTTTTCTTCTGCCAATTTAGAAATCTCTTTTCTGTCTAAAAACAAATATCCGGTAGAAAAAAGTTCAGGTAATACAATTATTTTCAAAGATTTATTATTTTTTATATCCCTAAAAAGAGAATCGATTTTCCTAAAATTCTTTTCTTTATCCCCAAAACAAACTTCAAACTGACAAAAACCAAGATATACTTCCATAGATACTATTATAACTATTTTTTAATAAAAGTCAAAAGAATTAAATAAGAAATTGATTTTACATTACTTATAAAATTTTTGCGACAATTAAATTTGTCGCATTTTTTTATTGACTTATAAATTTTTTTAATTATAATATTTATATATGCCAGGCTTTAAAGATGGAAGCATAGTAAAGGATCGTTATCAAATTTTATCTTTTTTAGGAGGTGGTTTATTAAGCGAAGTATACAAGGCAAAGGATTTAATAAATGATCGGATAGTTGCTTTAAAAATTTTAAAGCCGGAATACAAAGATATTTCAGAATATTCCTTGCGACTTTCTAAGGAGTTTTATTTTCTAACCCATTTCAATCATCCAAATATCGTTACTGTTTTTGATTTTAATTATACCGAAAATTCTGTGCCCTTTTTCACAATGGAATATTTTGAAGGACTGCCGATTGATAAATTTTTCCCTAACGGTTATAATGAGGATTTACTTTTAGTGGTTATTGAAGTTTTAAAAGCCTTAGATTTTATCCATTCTTTTTCTGTGATTCATGGCGATTTAAAACCGGAACATATTCTTGTTTCAATGAAGATTGATAAATATGGAGAAAAAGAGCCAATTGTTAAATTATTAGATTTTGGATTTACTGAAAAGATAGCACCCCTATCAATAGAAGTTGGCGGCACAGTTGGTTATTGTGCGCCGGAATTATTAAAAGGAAGTTATATCGATCCACGAACCGATTTTTACTCTTTAGGAATTATCCTTTACGAAATTGTTACGCAAGAAGGTCCCAAAAAATATTCTGACAACATTTTGAAATTCTTAGAAATGATTATTAAAGAAAAACTTCCTTTCTGTGAAGAAATAGCAAAAAAGAATAACCTACCAATTCCGCCTAAGAAGTTTTCTTTATTAATTCATCGTCTCATCTCTTATAATGTCAACCGAAGACCAAATTATTCTTATGAGATTTTCGAAGATATAAAACCATTATTAAAAAAAGAGAAAGGGTTTGAATTTAAAACTTATCGAAAGAGTATAAACCCAACAAGTTTTATTGGTCGAGAAGAAATTTTAGAAAAATTAAAGAATCTATTTAAAGAAGTTAAAGAAGAAAATAAAAGCAAGGTTGTTTTTATTTTTGGTGATAGAGGGGTTGGTAAATCAAGGTTGGCACAAGAATTTAAATATTTTGTTCAAGTAGAAAATGCCTTAACTTTCAATTTCACCGGCGGCTCGCTTGGCGGGAGATATTTTTCTCTTTTAGAGCAACTTATGAGAACCTTCTCAATATATAACAAAGAACTCCTTAATTTTAAACTTGATTTGGAAGAATTGGATATCGAAACTGCCCAAAAAGAACTCTTAACTTTATACGAAATGATATTCCAAACAATTATTGAATTAAGAAAAAAAGAAAACCGACCAATTTTCTTATTCTTTGATGATTTAGAATTAATGGATGGACTTTCTCTAAATCTCTTCCGTTATATTACTTATGGTTTAGAAAAAGAAGGAATTTTTGCATTAGCCTGTGCCTTAAAGGAAGAACGTCTGAAAGAACTTACTGATCTCTTTAAGAAGCGAGAAACATTTTCTTTAATTGAACTTTCGCCTCTCAATGAAGAAGAAACTTTTCTTCTAATTAAAGATTTACTCTCTTCTTGTGCTGATTTAGAGCAACTGAGCAGTGCCTTATATAACCTTACCGGAGGCAATCCTTTATTCATAATTGAAACTATCCACCATCTTTTAGAATCAGAAATATTAACTTTCACTAATGGGACATTTAATTATGACAAAAAGAGATTTGAGGAATTTTTGAAAGACTTTACTGCCTATCCGACAAACATTTCAACTATCATCAAAAACCGTGTTAAAAGATTATCAAAAGAAGAATTAGAAATTTTAAGAATTGGTGCCCTTTATGGCAAACCCTTTCCCGAAGAACTTATTAAAAAGGCATTAAATTATCAAGAAGATTTTCTCTACAAAAAACTTCAAAATTTAATAAGTAGCAATTTCTTAAAACCAGTAATTTCTGAAAAAGGAGGAAAATATTATTTCTCTTCTAAAGTATTAGAAGCGGTCATTCAGGAAGGGATATTTTACGAAGAGAGAAAAATCTATCACCAAAAGATTGCTAACGTTTTAGAATTATTAGAAACAAAGGATAAAGATGAAGTTATTTTTGATTTAGCCTTCCATTATGCCCAAAGTGAAAATCAACCTGAGGCATTATATTACAGTAGTTTAGCAGCAGAAAAGGCAAAAAATTTATCATTATTTAAAGAAAGTCTAATTTTCTACGAACTGAAATTAAAATTCCTACCAAAAACTGCCAAAGCAATAGAAAGGATTAACACTATGGAAGAAATTGGTCAACTCCGAGAATTATTAGGATTATATAACGAAGCGATCGATATCTATAAACAAGCAATCAGCGTTGCTTTTAGTGATAAAGAAATTTTAGAAGAAAAAAGTATTATCAGTAAGTTTTTAAGAAAACAAGGAGTAGTTTCTCTTTATTTAGGAAAATACGAAGAAGCGATCAACTACTTTGAAGAAGGATTAAATTTTGAAAAAGGTTTAAAAAGTGAAACGGCGATAAAAATATTAACTGATAAAGCCTTTGCCTTGATTAAAACTAATAGATTGGAAGAAGCAGAAAAAATCTTAGAAAAGGCGCTCAATTTAAGCAATAATCTAAGGAAAAAAGAAGAAAGGAAAGTTAAAGCAAGTATTTATTATAATTTAAGTGTGTTGTATTGGCAAAAAGGAGAAATTGAAGAGGCATTAAGAATAATCAAAAATGTGATAGAAAAAAAAGAGGAAGTCCCTCCGATAATTTTAACTCGAATGAATCAATTTTATGCCACTTTACTTTTTACGAAAGAAGATTTGGAAGAAGCAGAAAAAATATATAAAAAATCTTACCAGGAGAGTTTAGAAAGGAAATCAATGGCAAATATTATCTCTTCAGAAATTGGATTAGGAGCAATTTCGGGAGCAAAAAATGATTTTGATAAAGCAAGATATTATTTTGATGAAGCCTTAAATAAGGCAAAAAGAAGCCGAATGATTGAACAAGAAAGAACTTGCTTAATAAACCTTGGTTATTTATATTCTTTTTATGATTGGCAAAAAGCCGAAGAGATTTATCAAGAATTAATAGGAATCTATGAAAAACAACCAAAAGATTATTATTATTATAGTTTAAGTTTAAATTATCTTGAACTCTTGATTAAAATGGGGAAATTAAAAGAGGCAGAAAATTCTTTAAAAACCTTAGAAAATGCCAAAGAGATAATTGAGAAGTTTAATTTAGAATATCATCTAAATAAATCAAAAATTATCTATTATCTGGCAAAAGGTGATTTTTCCCAAAGTCATTTTTATTTTGAAGAACTTAAGAAATTAACAAAAAACAAAGAGGAAAATATTGACTTTCAATTATTTTCTGGCGAATTTTATCTCCTTTTCGGTGAAACCCAAAAGGCAAAGGAATGCGCAGAAAAAACTTTATCAATGGTTTCTGATAAAAAAGATATTTTTGTTTATCTAAATAGTGAAAGACTATTGGGAGTATGTGAAATGCTTTTTGGCAAATTGGAAGAAGGAAAAGAAAGATTATTTTCGGTTATTTCTCAATATAAAAAATTGAATATAAAATATGAAATAGCAAAAACATTACTATTTTTAATCCTTGGCTATAAAAAAAATCCCGAAATATCTACTTTTATATTTAGTGAGACAATAGAATTTAAGATGTTAAATAATAAAGAATTACAATCTTTAAAATCTTATTTGGAAGAGGCAAAAGCAATATTTGAAGATTATAATGCAAAAATAGACTTAGAATTTATTGAATTATTAGAAAAACAGGTCCAAAGAATTGAAAAGAGCGGTGTCTTAAGAGTTTCAGAAAAAGCCCAATATTTAAAAGTCTTTTATCAGATATCAGAGATTATTAATTTAGGTATTGAAAAAGAGGATTTCTTTGAGAAAATTATTGATTTGACAATCGATGCGACAGGTGCTGAAAGGGGAATCCTCTTTTTATTTCACCACGATAAACTCACTCCTGTCGCAGCAAGAGCAATTGACCATTCAACATTAGAAGATGCGACACAAATCTCAATGACAGCAATTAAAAAGATAAAATATGTACCAGAACCAATTTTAGTAAGTGACGCTTTAAATGACCCAAGATTTAAAAATGCCCAAAGTGTGATTTTAAACAAAATCCGTTCATTATTATGTGTTCCTTTAAAAACCAACGAAAAAATTATTGGCGCAATATATTTAGATTCCCGAATAACTTCCCATATTTTTTTGGATGAAGATAGAAGTTTATTGATGTCGATCGCCAATCTTCTTGCTGCGACAATTGATAAATCAAACATTTTTACCCGCATCCAAACAGAAGCAATTGTTTCTCAAGAAAGGTTAATTGTTGATGAAAAAACCGGCTTCATATTAGGAAAATCTAAACAAATGAAACAGATTTATGAACTGATAGAAAAAGTGGCACCTGCCGAGTGTACCATTTTACTTACCGGAGAGACAGGAACAGGGAAAAACGTCCTCGCGGAATATATCCATAATAAAAGTAAAAGAGCCGGTAAAAAGTTTTATACAATTAATTGTGGTGGTTTAACCGAGACACTTTTTGAATCAGAACTTTTTGGTCATGTAAAAGGAGCATTTACGGGCGCAGTAAGAGATAAAGAAGGACTATTAGAAATGGCTGATGGCGGAACAATATTTTTAGATGAGATTTCTAATATTCCTTTAAACACTCAACCAAAAATCTTAGAATTTTTAGAAACAAAAATAATTAGAAGAGTTGGAAGCACCGAAACGAAAAGGGTTGATGTGCGACTTATCTGCGCTACCAATAAAAATTTAGAAGAAGAAGTAAAAAAAGGAACATTTAAAGAAGACCTTTATTATCGAATAAATGCGGTAACTATTCATCTCCCACCATTAAGAGAAAGAAAGAGCGATATTCCTTATTTTGCCAACCATTTTCTAAAAAGATTCTCCCAAATATATAATAAATCAATTATCGGCTTTGATGATTCAGCAATGGCGGTATTATTAGAATACCATTGGCCAGGAAATATCCGAGAACTCCAAAATTTAATCCATTACGCAGTTGTGGCCACAACAAAGAAAAAAATATCAATAGACGATTTAATAAAAATTAAACCACAATTTTCTGAAATAGCACAAAAAATAACCGTTGAAAAAGTAAGCAAGAAAACCCTATCAAAAGAAGAGATAACCGAAGCCTTAAAAAATACTAAAGGAAATGTTAGCCATGCCGCACAACAACTTGGTATCCATAGAAGACAACTACAAAGATTGATAAAAAGATATAATATTGACCGAGCACAATTCAAAGAATTAACATAATTGTCGCATTTTAAAAATTATTAATTTTACATAACTTACAAAATTTTAAAACAAATATTATAAATTTCTGTCGCATTTATAGTTTTAAAAATTTTTTTGATTTCATAAGTCATTGATTTTAAAAAGATTAATTTAATTCTGTTTTGGCATAAACAATGTAATTATATCCCTTGAACTCAAAAGGGAGGTTAATATGTTTGGAGTATTTGTACCACCTCCGCCTCTACCTTGCCCTCCAAAGTAGAGGCAAAATCTCCGATAGATAGGGGGCAGTAAAAACTGCCCCCTTTTTT
>JBDRVE010000046.1 GCA_039801725.1 candidate division WOR-3 bacterium
TTCAACAAAATCAAAAACTTTTTCAACAAAGTTCTTCAAGTATTCTTCACTATACCTAGGATCCATATCAAAAAAGGAGGGATTGCTTAAACTCTTGGCGTCAGCATAACAGTGTTTACAGGAAAGATTACAATAGTCAGTTACTCTTATTTCGATTTCTATCATAGTACAGCTTTAGCCAGGAAATCTAAAACTTTCTTTAGACCTGCACAGCTATATCTACCCTTCAAAAGAAAACATCCTCCTCTGCAAAATGAAAAGTAACTACATTTTTCACATTCAGCACTGAGTTTCTTCTTCACAATTTCATAAACTCCAAGCTTCAAGAAGAGGTCCTCTACAGAAGATACCTCATAAATAGAAACTCTCCTGGAAATGCATCCATCCCCGTCAGTTATCTCAGCCCTTTCAAAGTCAATTCTAAAAGCATTCCAACATTCCCCCCAGATACTATTTATATTACTTACCAAGGTACAAGAACTTGTTTTCAAAGCATTAATAATATTTGCTATTTCAGGAAATCTGTTTTGCAATCCTTCATCAAAAATTCTACGAAAGAAAAGAAGAATAGAATCTTCACTCAGAAAGTAATCTCCAGATCTTCCTACCGGAAGATATAAACTGAAACTACATTTTAACCAGTCAAGTGTTTTAAGAATTTTAACATTTTGTTCGATATCCATCCTTTTATATACAAGAAAATGAAGTCTTAGATTGTCAGGCTCTATCACCTTAGCTATCTTCTCTAGCCTAGAAACAAAATTCTGCATTTTCATCTTCCGCAACATGGCATCATAAGAAAGTGAAACAACAAAATTGTTATGCTTCAACCATTCTAGATACTCATCGTTTAAACAACTTCCGTTTGTTGAAAAAGTAAAACGTAGAGAGCAATTAAGTTTCTTGAAAGGACCAAGAATACTGTCATAAACCCAGTAAGGGATTAAAGATGGCTCACCTCCTGTTATTCCAACGTTTAAAAAACTAGCATTCTTAAAAATACTACACACCTTTTCAGAAAGATTCTGAAGATACTCCTTTCTATCTTTCCATATAAAAGCAAAAAGCAACAAAAAGTCCTGATCGAATTCTGGAATTATCCTAGAGTCTGAATAACAAAACGAACAACCCGCATTACAATGCCACGTACATACAATACCAATTTCATATACCATATAAACAAAGAAATTCGTATAAGATATTTACATTCTCTGTAAAAGTTCTAAAAAATTTCTTGCAGGATTCCCTATCAAAACCAAAAAAATGATGAGGACAACCTCCATGACAGATGTTAAAATACTCACAATCAAGACATATAAATGTTTCCTGATATTTTATAGTATGTAGTCTTTTTTTGTTTAAAAGGATTTTTTCTGGAGGATCCGTCAACAGGTTTCCAAAAGTGTATTCTTCATAAAAAGCAAGATCAGGACAGTTTGAAACACTTCCATCGGGGGATATTGTTATCATTCTAGACATACAATCACCTGAAAAACATCCTCCTCCTTTGCCAAAAAAGTAAGATTTAACCATCTTGTCAAAAGGATTTAAGCGGAACAAAAACCCTTCTTTTAGGAGGAAAATGTACCTTTCCAAAACCTCCTCAAGAAAACCAAAAAATTCCCTGTGATTCAAATAAAGTCTATCTTTATTTAAAAGACCGTTCCCTGAAGGAGTAAATCTCTCTAGATGAAAACTTTTAACTCCATCATTTTTCATCTCTCTTATAAAACTGAAAAGCTTATCCACAGAAACAAGTTTAGTAATTGTTATAACAACATTAACGAATATATCATTCTTAACAAGAAATTTTACATTTTGATACCAAATCTGCTTAAACAATTCAAATGAATTTCTGTACTTTCTTATTTCAAAGTCAAACGAAGTTCCAATATTTGAATTGGTATACTCCTTAACAAACCTAACCAAGGAACCAAGTTCTTTTTGGTCACAAATGAGATTTGTTTGAAGTGAAAAAATAACCCTGTTTCCTAGTTTACTCCTGATAATAGAAGAGTATTCTTCAATTAAATCAACTCCATAAAAAAGAGGTTCTCCTCCATGCCAGATAACATGAACTTGCGGTTCACCTAGCTTTTCAATAAAGTCACACAAAGCGTTGATTACCTCTACAGATAACTTCTGAGATTTCTGCTTTGCTTCCAAAGGAACAAAACAATGATCACAAAACAAATTACATCTATCTGTGGGCTTTAAATAAAAGGTGAACATCACTCAACAAAACCGAGTTTATAAATTCCTTGCCAGTTGTATTCAAAAACAAGAACATCCTCTTTATGTTCAACGAAAGGTTTAACGAACTTTACACTTCCTAAAGACAGACTTTCCATTTTTAAAATCTCAGAAGGAGAAATGTCGCTTTCCTGCTTCTTCAAAATGCAGTTCTGTATGTCTAAACTGTATAAGCCGTTTAATTGGGATACTCCTGAATACAATATCCCCCTCACAAGATTTACATTAGGACAAAAAGATATTAACTTCACAAATTCAGGATTAAGTGGATAAAAGTAAAAAGTGCAATCGTTTACACTGGAAAAATACTCCCGCACGAACAATAAAACATTTTTCGTTTCCCAGTTATAAGAAAGAAAAAGTGGAATACCATTCAAATTTGCACTACATTTGTTACTTTGCAATCTCCATGACTTTTTGCCATCAAAAAGGATTATTAATAAATTATCACCAAACAAGTAAAAACTGTTACCAAATACTTCATATTCTCCGGGATCATAACTGTTTAGAAAGTCTACCTTACCTTTTCTAGGATGAAAGCTATATAAATTGTAAGATATCTTACCTTTGTTACCTAGTTTACAGTCATTTTCTATAATAAATACCGGACTTGCATTGCTTCCTGGAAATATGTGAGGTGTCACAACATATTGGTTACACTTCGTTGCTCCTCCTGAATCTGGTATATAAAGATCTTGTAAATGGCTAACAGTGAGAAAAGCTTTCTTCTTAGAAGAAGATGGAAAATTGAAATTAACATCATATACTTTAAGGAGTCCAGGTTCTACAAGCGAAAACAAGTAGAACCTGTTCATACCTTGTTTAATTACATCAAAAGAATGACCAGGAAGATCTAAAACGGATTTTTTAATTCTGTGAAAAAAGGTTCTTGAGTTCCTTTTTGTTTTTGCAATTATATACACACAGAGATTCTTACAGTAGCAATCGTTCTCAAAATCAACGTTTGTAAACATAAGCAAAAGAGTGCTATTTCCTTCTACCCCCTGACCAAGATAAAATATTTTGTAATAGGTGTCACTTCTTAAACTGTGCGTAAAGTTACTCTGAAAAGGTAAATCAAAAAAATCAACTGTTAAAGCAAATACATGATTGCAAAGAAAAGAAATAAAAACCAGGAAAAATAAAAACCAAAACCCTTTCTTCATCAAATTATCTCCTTGCCCTGTCTGAATAGCAATTGGCATGACAATTACAGTAACAGTCGCAGTAACAACTACAATCTACGGCGTGTCCCTCTTTCGGTCGAGTCAACATATTTCCAAAAGTTGAAATTATTCCAATTACAACAGCTGAAGAGAAAACCTTTATAAACTTTCTTTTCGTTTTATCCATTAGTCATCACCTCCGTTAATTTATCAGACAAAATATCAAGACTTTTTTCAACATTCAGATCGGGATAACAAGACTTAAGAAAGTTACACTCCCTGGTCCCGTCAAGAAACATGCTAAACAGTGTAGCAAAAGGTTCCACTACTGTTTCAATCTCTCTATCATTAAAAACTAGGTCTATTGCTTCTATAAAAGCAGATTCGTCAGGAAGCTCAAGAAAAATTGGCCTTTTCATTTTTATAAGGTTTCCCATAAATTCTTTGTTTTTAAACGTATCAAGATTTACATAAAAACCAAATAAATAACCAGCAAATTTACGGACAATATAATAAAATGAATCCAGATAGTCAAATAAACCAACCTTGAATAGTATTTCCTCCGAAGGGTAGGTAATAGACATAAGATTCAAAAGTAAATCCTTGTTAGTTGCTATCAATGTATAATCCATTTCACTAAAATTAAGAAGAACTCGATCAGAGAAACAGTATATAGGATTTTCAAGATCTTCGGAGTTTAAAACCTTCATTCTGTTGTCATGAATCAAGGTAAGATTTTCATTCAAGTCGTAAAAAACCAGCTCAATATTATCTAAACTACATCCTTGAGACTTTTTACACTGTGTAGAAAAATAAGCCTTTTCAATGTATTTGACTAAACTATCTCTATCTACACTTTCAAGATAAAACACTAAAAATTTTCCTCTCAGAAAAGATTTATCCTTATAAAGATAGTGAAGAAGGTTATAAGCACATAAATTACTAACAAGATACGAAGCTGGCATACCTGAAAGCCTTGAGAAATAATCCTTGAAATAAACACAATAAGGATATAGATCTATCATTCCATGCTGAATCCATTTTTCAGCCAGTTCAAAAAACTTTTCCTCGTCTTCACTGTCGTAAGCAATCACTGACGAAAGACCGGCCTGGTTTAGTAGGAAAAAGTTTTTGTCAAAATCTGCAATCATTAAAGAAAAAGGAACAAGAACAGCCGTTTTCCTTTTATCAAAAAGCTGCCCAGCAATGATCAAACTTTCTATAACTTCTTCAACAGGCTTGTCAAGACGAAGGAGGATCCACGGAAACCTGTTAAGATCTTTCATTAAAGAAATAGCAAACTCATAATTAACCTTAGATAAACCAATAATTAGTGGATCTCCTTTATCTACCAGATCATCACTTAACCTCTTAAAATAAAAGGAATAATCCCTGTATTGTTGATAAACACTGTTCAAAAAGCCAGGAAGTTTCTCTTCTATAAGCTTCCTAACCACATTGCAGTCCAAATTCCTTTCCCGCAAAACAGGAAGATTACAGATACTAATTGATGCACATTCCTGACACTTTTCCATCTTTACTTCTCCAGTAAGGTATTGACTTTTAAAACGTCATTTCCAATCACTATTTCACCCCCTGGACCTACAAGAACTGGTACTACAGATATTCTTAACTCTTTTATCTCATCCAAGTCTTTTACATATGTCTGAACTTGCTCGGAAGAACACTTGTAAGAAGAGAAAATTTTTCTAATTTCTGAACCTTTTACATAATCTATTAAAGCGTTGTAAGGATTTTCAGAACACAAAATCGTAACCATTAATTCTGTCTCAGAGCGAAACTGAGGCATAGGAACAAGATAAATATTTAACTTAACTCTATCAACATAATTACTTAGGTGGAGTAAAAGTTGCTTACAGTGAAAACATTCTGGGTTCACAAAAAGGGTTATTTCTTTACCATTCCCTTGAGTTATATGAGGTTTCAAACCTTTGCTTTTAATCTTATCTAATGCCCTTTTCACCGAAAGAACCCCAGCTATATTAGTTCCCTCTTTCGTCCAGATTTCACCGAAAATGAAATAACCATCAGTGTTATAAAACAAAATCGAGCTACCTGGAATAAAAACGGCGTAAGTCTTAGGTATGGGAGTTTCTAAAATACTCTCAATTTTCACACCTGGAAACAAATTCTGTAAGTTTCTTTTAACTTCGTCTTTCACATCTGCAAAAACTTTACAAGTTGAAACTGTAAGCACCACAGCTAAAATAAACACAATTGTTCTTAATCTACGCATACTTTCCTCACCCTATTCTCTTTACTTTTATAATTAAATTTAGCAAGAGAGAACATTTTTCTTGTAACTTCACAATAAGGACTCTTCAAACTTATATCACCTAAGTGTTCTCTCAGAGCTATACATCCACCTCCACACATAAAAAATAAGTCACAGTCCTTACACTCAGCTGGAACACTAGCATAAACCCTGGTTTTGTGAAATAAAAAGTTCTTCACAATTACGTCAAGCTCGTCTTTTACAAAATTACCATAAGGTCTGAAGCCTAAATCTGAATAAACAGCACACTTATACAGATTTCCATAAGGATCTATATGAAATATAGACTCAAAACAGTGACCAGAAAAATTACATCTGAGTTTCCTAAAAGGATCAGCCATTACCTCCTCAAAATAGAAATAAGGAAATACTATATACCCGAGAGAGGAAGCTACCTCAACTGATCTCACAAGTGCTTCAGTATATGCAGGCATATCAATAAATAAGTCAGGAGTTCCAAAAGACGCCTTTCCTGCATTATATACTTTATTAAGTTTTACATAAAACCCGTACTTATAGGACTTTTCTACGATTTCCTCTATTTTGTCCTTGTTCTCTTTTGTAACCATTGATATAACATACCCCTTAGTTCTTGAGTCATCCATGAACTTTGTAAAAACTTTTAAGAAAGAGTCCTCTGAATATGATCTTATTGTCGTATAAAAATCAAAAGAGGTTCCAACCCTCCAGCCGAAAACCTGACTAAACACATCTTTCCATTCTGGAGAATAGGATAAAAGATTACTTTGCATTCCATGAACAAATTCAGTATTCTTAAATTTCTTTTCCAGAAAAGAATAAACAGATAGATAAAAGTCACGCCCCATAACCATAGGTTCTCCACCATGCCAGACAATCTCAACAGAAAAAACCTCAATCTGCACCCTTTTTAAAAACTCCAAGAATTTATTTATATAAAAGCACGCCTCCTCCGGTGACATGCTTTTACTTTCCTTTGTACCTACACTGCAATGCCTACACCTTTTCACATTACACTGAAAGGTTGGCTTCAGGATTAAAGTTACTTTCACGTTATGATTATCCTCCAGTTATACAACCGCAAGAATAACAATTCGAATAGCAATCCGTATAACAATTACAATAACAATTACAGTGACAGAAGCAGTTTGTATAACAACTCTGAGCCTCTGCCTTCCGAATAAACTCCAGAGAAGATAGAACAAATCCCACAACCCCAAGTGAAAATCGTTTTATAAACTTTCTTCTTTCCTTATTCATTTCAACCTCCTTAGATATCTTTTAGAATGCTTTTTCCACTCCAGAAGAACAAATAAAATCACTACCTGCAAGTCTTATAGCCTGAAGAGCCATCATTGCTTCGTTGAAAAACGAGGCACACGTACAATCTACATCTAATGTTTCTCCTTCACTAAGAGGACATATATATTCATTACTGTTATTTAAAACGCAAGGTTTATACAGATATTCCTTGCGTGCTTCAGTTTCTCCTCTTAAAGACATATTCACTTCAACTTCCCTACCAGCTGAAGAGACTGTAACTCTACAAACAGGTTCACATTCATCAGGTTGAGAAAAATTTCGCACATAAAGCTCCTGTTGAGAATACTGACGCCAGGTACCGTTCTCAAGTCTTATGTCTTCAAATGTAATCTTGGTATTGTCAAAAGTTGAAGTTCCTGTTACAGTTTCAAGCCTTCTTTCAATACCGGTAAGATTGTAATCCGAAGTTTTGCATTTATACCTTCTTTCAACTAACCAACCCGTATCGCATACCGTTTTATCGCAAACAGTTTCACACTTAAGTCTGGGAACAAGACCTGTTTTTTGTCCACCCTGAACAGTTGGAACTCCATCAACCTTTTCTTCCCACAAAACACATTCTGAATCGCTTTCCAGAGAATTGCAATTATCTTCAATATAGTCATTAGTCACGTAACATCCTCTAACAGGCTCACTTACAAAAAAATATATCCTTACGGGGCGACATGCTCCTTCGGCAGTATCATGCTCTGCTCCTCCTGCTAAAACTTTAAGGGTATTCATAGAAGAAGCATTCCCAGAAGGAGGATTTATCAAATTTTTATTGAGAGTTACCCAATGAGTAGGAGCTCTTGAACAACAGCCACACTTAGCTTCACTGTCCCCGTAACTTTCTCCACCAGCATATTGATTATTTAAATAAAACTGAACATACCCATCATCATCCAAACAAGGATATGGTCCATGCGTATCTGTTCTCCATGATCCCTTTATCTCCGATAAAGCTCTATAAAAATCAGGAGTCATTTCAAAATTAACCAGAGCCTGACCTTGTCCATGAGTGTTTACCAAACCAAATTCAAAATAAAGACATTTTTCCCCACAAACATAAGGTCCGGGAATATTTCCAAAACAGTCAGTTGATCCACTAAATATCTCTGCAAAATTGTAATTTCTTGTATTAATAATTCTTTTCCTAGTACAGGTTCTATCCTCAAAAAACTGCCCAATATTATAAGTAGCTTGAGTAACTGCATAAGCCATAGATTCGGGATTGGTTACTTCACTTTCATAGACCTCAAATCCTCTTGTTGAAATCAGAAGAGGAGTATCCATGTAACTACTTAGCATTTTTACCTGCGAACTACCACCTGCTTGATAACAACTAGAAAAAGACTGACCATAGAGCTTAATACTTGCCCCCTCTATTACAGCCTCAGAAACAGTATACGAAGGATCGTATTCCTGCAGTGCCTGACCTACTATTCCACCAAAAACACTTAATATGTAACCTGAATTTCTCCAAAAAAGATTACTTCCACAATGATTATTTACACAAAAACAACCACCAAGAGAGGAATAAGTAGCGTTAACCGAATACAAATTACCTGAGTACTTTATCTGCCAGTAGGTGCAGTTATTCCAGGTTCCTGGATCACACTTTATATAACCATTTGCACAAATACCAGATATACCTTGAATAAAAGCCTGTCCGCCAGGATGAAAAACCGTTACATTAAGGTCTCCTGTAGAACTTGGCTGAATTACGACAGTTGCAAATTCACTGCCTGACGGACACAATATCTGTGCATTGAAAGATGTAGAATTATCTATAGTGTAAATTGGAACATTCCCCAAAAGAGGATTTACATATCTTTGTTCTACCTGCCTGGGACTGGAAATAGTTTTTTTAAACATCTCATAAGTTTCCCTAGCTTTTCCTTCAGCGTCTTGAATATCGTCAGCAAAAACGTAAAAACTGCTAGTAAAAAAAGAAATTAGGCAGTAAAACAATAAAAACAAAGTTATTTTTTTCATACGTATAAGAAAATTAAAAGTAGAAACGAAGAAGACCTATCAAACTACTTTCTGTATTTTCTGATCATTTCATTTATAGCTTCATCATAGCTCATTCCTGACTTTACCATAGACTCAATTTCACCTATTTCCCTTGGATTTGACGTATAAATGTAGTAAGAATAGTCATCTACTGTTAATCTTATAATTCCACTACCAAATCGTTCGGAGTAGACAAAAATTTCAGAATACCTGGGAGCATTATACTTTATGGAATTGAGCATATAAAAACTGAGTTCGTCCTTAAAAGGAAGAAGACCCTTTTCTTTCGCTAAAGCAAAATCACCTGACTCAAGGTAAAACTTAAATCCCGCATTGCTGTTAATTACCTGCCCAACCCTTCCAAAATGCTCAAGATCAAGTATAGATTGCGTAATTATACCGAAGCTGCCGTAGTATTTTCGAGCTCTTCTGTATCCTTCTTCAATAACATCCTGAAAAGCCTTTGTATCCTGTAAAAACTGCCAGGCTTCGTCAAGTAAAACCATTCTCGGGGTAGTTCTATCTGAAAGATAAAGATCAAATGTTACCGCATTAAGAACAACAAGAACTATAACACTAAATAAGTCTTTTAAAGGCTTTAAGTGTTCAAGTTCAAGTACAACAAACTCATCATTTGCTATATCAAAAGTATTCTTTCCAACAAACC
>JBDRVE010000047.1 GCA_039801725.1 candidate division WOR-3 bacterium
GAGGTTAAGAAAGAGGAGAATAATAGTGAGAATACCCAAAAGATGCCTAATAAATGTGAAAATAGATTCCCAAATTCGGGTCTTTGTAGGATAGGAGATAGCAAAGAGTTCAAAGAGATTTGTAAAACTTTTGGTGGGACTTCTGATAGCAATAATGGTTCAGATATTAAAAAGAAAGGTTTAACTTTTGATGAGTATCAAGATGAGAAGTGGTGGCGTATAAGGAAGCATTTAAAGGCGATGAGGGAAGTTGGCATTCCGATAGCAAAAGACCTTGTTGATAAGTATCGTCTTAATGAGGTTTTAGAAGGTGATGAGAATTGACATAAGATATAAAATAGTTAAAATTAAAGTGGATACGGCAAATGATTTAAAAAGGAGGTTAAAAATGAAAGTAAATAACTTAAAATTTTTACTTTTATTTTTGCTTTTAACTTTTCTTTCTCTTATTCCTAATCTTTTATTCTCGCAGGTTGATACTGCTTGGGTAAGAAGGTATGATGGAGAAAATGATTTGGATTGGGCTACTGCCATTTTTGTTGATAACAATGGCAATGTCTATGTCACTGGTTGTAGTTGTGATACTCTTACTGATTTGGATTATACGACCTTGAAGTATGATTCAAATGGCAACTTATTATGGGAAAGGAGGTATAATGGTCCAGGAAATGGTGAAGATGTGCCTTATGTTCTTTTCGTTGATAATCAAGGTAATGTCTATGTTACTGGCCGTAGTGATGGTTCTGGCACTTATTATGATTATGCTACTTTGAAATATGATGCGAATGGTAACTTATTATGGGAAAGAAGGTATAATGGTCCAGAAAATAGTTGGGATTGTGCTACTTCCCTTTTTGTTGATAATTATGGCAATGTTTATGTTACTGGTTTTAGTTTTAGTTCTGGCACTTATGAGGATTATGTTACTTTAAAGTATGATGTGAATGGCAACTTATTATGGGAAAGGAGGTATAATGGTCCAGGAAATGGTTATGACGAGGCTAACGCTCTTTTTGTTGATAATTATGGCAATGTCTATGTTACTGGTTTTAGTTATGGTTCTGGTACTTGGTATGACTATGCTACCTTAAAGTATGATGCAAATGGTAACTTATTATGGGAAAGAAGGTATGATACTCCAAGAAATGGTGATGATGGTGCTACTTCTCTTTTTGTTGATAATTTTGGCAATGTCTATGTAACTGGTTATAGTTTAGGTTCTGGCACTTATTATGATTATGCTACTTTGAAATACGATGGGAATGGCAACTTGTTATGGGAAAGAAGGTATAATGGTTTAGGAAATGATAAGGATTATGCTGCTTCTCTTTTTGTTGATAATTTTGGCAATGTCTATGTAACTGGTTATAGTTTAGGTTCTGGCACTTCTTTTGACTATGCGACTTTGAAGTATGATGCAGATGGTAACTTATTATGGGAAAGAAGGTATAATGGGGTAGAAAACGATTCTGATTATGCTACTTCCCTTTTTGTTGATAACGATGGCAATGTCTATGTTACTGGTTTTAGTAAAGGTTCTGGTACTTATTATGATTATGCTACTTTGAAATATGATGCGAATGGCAACTTGTTATGGGAAATTAGGTATAATGGTTCAGGAAATTGGTATGATTCTCCTACCGCTCTTTTTGTTGATAACGATGGCAATGTCTATGTTACTGGTGGTAGTTATGGCTCGAACACCTATTTTGACTATGCGACAATCAAGTATATTCAAAGACCAAGTATAAGCGAAGAGAAAGAAAATAAGATAGAAAAGAAGTTAGCAAAAAAGGGAGATAAAATCTATGATATTTCTGGCAAACTTGTTAAGGAAAAGAAGTTAAAAAAAGGCATCTACTTTAAAGAAACCGAAAAAGAGATGAAAAAGATATTGATTTTAAAATGAAAGGGTGTAAAATTTAATATAGTGGGAAGATTTTTATTTATCCTTTTATCTTTTTTCTCTTTTATAATTGGTGATATAATTAAAGAAGGCTATTTAATAATTGTGCCTGATGAGTTTTATCAGGAGATTCTGCCGCTTGCCCAATGGAAGCGGGAGTTGGGTTATTATGTCTTTGTAAGAAAGAAATCAGAAGTTGGTAATACGAATATCCAAATTAGAGATTATGTAAGAAGTTTTTATGATACCAGTAGTGTTAAATTAAAGTTTTTACTTTTGGGTGGTGCGATAAATAAGATACCGGCTTTTATTATTCAGCAGACGAGTTTGGTTACTGATAATACTTATGGTTGTATTGATAATGATTATATTCCGGAGATTTATGTTGGCAGGTTACCGGCTTCGCAAGCAAGTGAGTTGAGAATAATGGTAGATAAGATTATCTATTATGAAAAAGGTCTTCAACAAGATACCAGTTATTATAAACAGGGTCTGGCTGTAGCAACGACTTATGTTGGTGGTGCTGGCACAAGGGCGGTAAGTGCCTTGGAGACAAAAAGGTGGTGGAGAGATTTACTATTAAATCAAGGCTTTTTAAAGGTAGATACTATCTTTTATGACCTACCACCTTATCCAACAACCGATTCAATAAAGAATGCTATTGAAAGGGGAGTTTTATATATTAATGCTCGTGGTTGGGGAAATTATGAAGGCTGGCATTATCCAAGATTTTATCGGGAAGATGTCTATAATCTAAATAATATAAATAAATTACCAGTTATCTTCTCTTTCTATTGCGGCACAGGAAATTTTAATGCCAATCCTTGTTTAGGTGAAGTATTTTTAAGAGTTGGTAGTCCCAATAATCTTACTGGTGGTGTCTTATTCTTTGGTCCTTCTTATGCGGGAACTTCCACAAGATTTAATAACTGTTTAGATGCTTCAATATTTAGTTATCTCTTTGATAACAAAAACGAAGAGAAAAGGGTTGGTGAAGTTATCTTAAAGGGAAAGATATTATTTCTTAATTCTTTTAATAATCCGAAAGATAGTCAAGAGAAAAGGATTCATTTTGAGACCTATAATATTTTAGGTGACCCAAGTTTAAGGTTATGGCGAAGAGTACCGAAAAATCTATCAGTATCTTTAAATACCAATGCTTTAAGGATTGGTAATAATTATTTAAGAGTTATTGTCAGGGATAATAATCAGCCGATACCAAATGCCCGTGTATCCCTTTTGATTGATTCCTTACCGATTGTTTATAAAACCGATGAGAGTGGCTATGCCTATCTACCAATAAATACGATTAATGAAGGTAATGCCAAACTGACAATAACTTGCCAAGATTATCTTCCTTACTCTTTAAATTTACCAATTTTAACAAATGAAAGAAATTTATCTTTCTATTCTTATCGGATTTCAAATAATTATTTAAATAATCTTTGCTCTTTGTATATCAGTATCAAAAATTATGGTATCCAAGATGAAAATAATGTGAATGTTATAATCTATTCTCTATCTCCTTATTTAACTGTTTTAGATTCAATAAGAAATTATGGGCAAATCAGAAGTGGTGACATAAGAGAAGCAAGTCCCTTTATTTTGAGATTAGATAACATTCCGCAAGAAGATAGTTTATTAATTTTATTAAGAATAAACTCTTCTGATTCCAATTTCTATTCTTTATTTAATATTCCAGTATATTATCCAAATTTTAATTATCTTAGTTATCGTTTTCTTGATGGCAATAATAATATTCCTGAGCCAAACGAAGAAGGTCTTTTATATATTAAAATAAAAAATATTGGCAACTCTTTTGTTAATAATATTACTGGTAGATTGGCAATCAAAAGTACGGCTGGTCTTATTTTAGATTCAATCAGTCAATATGGTGATTTTCAGATTTCTGAAGAGAAAGAAAACCAAACTCCCTATCGTTTAAGAATATTTCCAGATGCCGCAAGAAATCGAAGGCTTGTTTTTATCTTATATCTCTATCAAGAGAATAATCTTTTATGCTCATTAAAATTCAGTTTTAATACTGGTATTATTGATTCCTTTGCCTGTTCTTATCCCAGTTTTTATAATTATTATGCTTATGAAGATATTGACTATTCTTATAATGAAAGACCAGAATTTAATTGGATAGAGATTGACCCAAATTATGGTGGTCGGGGAAGGAAGATTGATTTGAGAAACGATGATTTTAAAGTTATCTCTTTACCAAATAATTTCAATTTCCGATTTTCTTCTGAGCCAATAAGAAAGATAACCGTTTCGGATAATGGTGTCTTGATCTTAGATTCCGTAAGATTTACCGATTTTTATAACTGGTCAATTTATCATCCCTTTGTCTATCAGAAATCCCTATTAATCTTCTGGGACGATTTCCATCCAGATACTTTAGATGCTTCGGGTGTTTATTACTATTATGATACATTAAACAATCGTTTTATTTTAGAGTGGTCAAGGGTGAAACATATTCACGGATTTATCTCACCGCAGATTGGTGAAGAACAGACATTTCAGATTATTTTATATGATATAAATCGTTATCCAACAAGAACTGGTGATGGCATAATACTATTCCAATACTTAGATATTTCTGATGATGATACCTTTCATAACTATTCAACAATTGGGATAAGAGAAAAGGATTATTATGGCTATCAGAGTGGTATCCAGGTAAAATTTGGTCAAGATTACGATATAACTTTTGGCAGAATAAGAGATAATAAGGCAATAAAATTTAGCCCCAATCCACCGGATACCTATACCTTTATCAAAGAAGAAAAATTATTACCGGTTTCTTTTAAGACAATAATGAGAAAAGAGAGATTTTTAAAGGCAATTTATCAAATTAATAAAGATAAAAAAGTATTTCTTTACGATATAACTGGTAAGAGATGTTCGGTTGAGAAAATAAGAAAAGGGATTTATTACTTAGTAATAAAAGAGAAAGATATTTTTTTAAGAAAAAAGATTATTTTATTAGACTAAATATTTTTTGATTTTTGGTATTATTTTTGTAAAATTATTACCCAAAATAAATAGGAGGAAAGATGGTGTTTATACTCTTATTAAGTTTAATTAATTATCCGGTCTATCATGGTGTTGCTTGTGCGAAAGGGACTCCTTATGTTTGGATGTGTGAGAAAGAGAGTGCCTATGTTTACAAATCAATAAATTATGGCAGGAGTTTTTTAGAGCCCCAGAATTTTACCTATCGTTATCTTTTTGATATCTTTGCCTTAGATTCTTTAAACCTTTGGCTTTGTGGTGAAGCAGGTTATATCTGGCATTCTTTGGATGGTGGTGAAAGTTGGTATCCCCAGAATTTTGGTGGCTCAAAATTTGCTACAAGAATCTTCTTCTTAGATGAGAATTATGGTTGGGCAGCCTGTGGTGAAGCGATTATTTTATTAACTACTAATGGTGGTGAAGAATGGCAACAGATTATCTTGCCCAATCCGCCATTTCCCGCAAGAGAAGTAGATTTTTATGGTGTCCATTTTGTTAATGAAAATATCGGTTATCTTTGTGCTGGTAGATATCCTGAAGGAGATAGTTTCTTAAAAGGTCAGGGATATATTGCGAAGACAACCGATGGGGGTTATAATTGGCAACTCCTTTTAAAAGATACGATATATGACTTTTTTGATTTATATTTTTTAGATGAGAATCGAGGATATGTGGTTGGTGGCTGTGATACTAATTTCTCAGCAATTGTTCTTTATACGAGTGATGGTGGTAATAGTTGGCAATATATTAATGTCCCTGGAAACTATTTAAGGGCAATAACAGTAATTAATAACAAGATTTTTGCCTGCGGAATGTTTGGCACAATTATTTATAGTTTAGATGGTATAGATTGGCGACTTGCTCAAACACCACCAGGTTGTTCAACCTTATTTGATATTGATTTTTCTGATTCTCTAAATGGCTGTGCGGTTGGCACAAGATATGTTTTATATACAAATAATGGTGGTAGAAATTGGTATTTTTCTAATATTGGTATTCAAGAGAATAAATCTTTTAATATCAAAAATTTACCAAAGAATAAATATATTTATAATCCCTTGGGACAAAAGGCTAATCTTACTAAAAAGGGAATATATTTCTATTTACAAGATAAAAAGATTGTTAAATTTTTTTCCAAGTGAGAAAAAAATTATACAGATAAGGGAGGTAAAATGAGAAAGATATTACTTATTTTATTTTTTACAATTATTCTTGCTCAGGAAGGTGCTCGATATTTAATTATTACCTATGATGATTTTTATCCTGCTCTAAAAGAACTTGCCAATTGGAAGACAAAAAAAGGAATGCTTTGTAAGATTGTTAAACTATCAGAGATTGGTGGTAATAATGCCACTTTAATTAAAAATTATATAATTAATGCCTATAATAACTGGCCGATAAGACCAGAATATGTTTTATTGGTTGGCTATCCCAACTTATTAACCAGTTATTATGATAATACCTATCGGATTTTTACTGATAACTGGTTTTTTGATGTCAATAATGATAATAAGGCAGATATTCCTTATGGTCGTTTTCCAGCAAGAAATATAAGAGAATGTTCATTGATGGTAAAAAAGACATTAAGTTATGAGAAGTGTCTCACTTATTCCATTGATAGTTTATGGTTAAGAAAAGGTTGTGGAATTGTGAATGAAGGTGGTGATGCTGATGATACTATTTATTGGAACGATATTAGAATTTTTGCTTATTATTGGAGAAATGATTTATATTATTACGATTCATTATCAAGATTAAGGGGAAATAATGCTACTGATGTTATTAACCGAATAAACGAAGGAAGAAACTTTGTTATCTATCGGGGAAGTGGTGTTGGAAATTGGTATACGCCATTTGCAGTCAATCCTTATTCAACAAATAATAATTTAAAACTGCCAATTATTTTATCAATAACCTGTCAGACGATGAGTTTAAATTCCAGTTTAAGTGAAACTACTTATGTTGGTCAAAGGTGGTTATGGGCAGGAAATTATGATGTGCCGAAAGGAGCAGTTGCCTTTTTTGGCAATACCCATTCGGAGTATGTGTCTGTTGCTCGGGTAAGGAGTTGTGGATTAAGGGCATTCATTAAAGAACTATTTATCAATCAAAATAATATTTTAGGAAAATGTTGTCTAAAAGCAAAAGATAGTATGTATCTTTGGAATTTTCCTGATGGTGTTGGTTTCAATCTTTTTGGTGATCCCGAACTTAATATCTATACGAGAACTCCAAAAGTGCTTAATGTTTCTTATCCTACCCATATTGTTCCTGGTAATCAAAACTTTACTGTTTCGGTCTTTCAAGAAGGCAATCCAGTAAGTAATGCCTTGGTTTGTGTTAAAAAAGGTGATAGTATACCTTTTGAGATTTATCGTTATGGCTATACAAATAGTCAAGGTCAGATAACTTTTGAAATTAATCCCCAAACAATAGGAATAGTTGAAGTTACGGTTACTTATAGAAATTCTTTGCCTTATGAAGGGATATGTGAAGTTATTCCTGGTGGTGGTCCTTATCTTGCTTTTGATACCTTAGAAATCTATGATTTTCCACCATTAGGAAATGGTGATAATAAGATAAATCCTGGTGAGACAATTTTATTTAGAGTTGGGATAAGAAATATTGGCAATAGTAATGCCGAAGGAGTAGAAGCGAAATTAAGGACATCTATTTCTGGGGTGGTTATTTTAGATTCTCTCTCTTCTTATGGAAATATTCCAGCAAATGAAAGAAGATTTAATGAGACCAATTTTAAAATATATGTCCAAAGAGATTGCCAAACACCTTCCCTTTCTTTTTCTTTATATCTGCAAGACCGAAATAATAATAATTGGCAGGTTCAATTTAATTCTCTTATCTATAAAGGAAGGATAAGTTTTCTTTCTTATTTAATAAAAGATACTTTACCTTATGGAAATAATAATCAAAGATTAGACCCTGGTGAAGCCGCCTTCTTTTTGGTTAACATAAAAAATGAAGGAAACGCTAATTTAAGAAAGGTTTATTGTCGATTGAAAACCGAAGATACCCTTTTAAGAATAAGTGATTCCTTAGGAAGTTTTGGTGAAGTCTTAGCAAACCAAATAAAGACGAATAACTCTGACCCGATTAGTTTCTATCTATCGCCATTAGTTCTTTCTGGTAGAGATATTCATTTAAAATTATATGTAAAAGGCTATGATTATACTTACGAAATTTCTGATTCCTTTTCAATTGTGATAACTTGTGGTGAACCAAGCACAACCTTGCCAACTGGACCAGATTACTATGGTTATTATCTTTATGACAATACTGATGTTTCTTCGGGTAATGCACCAACTTATAACTGGATAGATATTAGAACAAATGGAACCCCAATACCAGGTGTTTCCGAAGCAAATGATACAACAGTAACTATTCCTTTACCATTTAGATTTAAATTTTATGGAAACTTTTATGATTCAATATCAATTTCTTCTAATGGTTTTCTGGCAATGGGCAGGACGAATTATCGGAGCGGAGGAAATTTATACTTACCTAATAGCCAAATTCCAACAAATATCATTGCGCCCTTTTGGGACGATTTAAGCACCGTAAGAAGAATGCAGCAAAATGATCCGGTGATTTATCAATATTATGATAACAACAACCATATTTTTATTATTGAATTTTACAATCTTTATCACGTAAGTAATACTTCCCAAAGGGAAATATTTGAAGTAATCTTTTATGATCCCAATTATTATCCGACACCAACTGGTGATGGTGAAATTCTCTTTCAATATAATACAGTATCAAATGCTTCAAGTAGTACAATTGGCATCCAGAATAATCTTGGTGAGATTGGTTTAACCTATCTTTTTAACGGTAGTTATCAGCCAACAGCAGCAACAATAATTGCTGGTCGGGCAATAAAGATAAGTACCAAAACACCTTTGGGAAGTTCTTCACCCTTTATCACCTTGGAAAATCTTCATATCAACGATTCTTTAGGAAATAATAACGGAATTATTGAAGTTGGTGAGCCAATATTATTATCAATAACTTTAAGAAATTCTGGTAACGAAACCGGAAATAATTTAAGAGCGATTTTGAAAACCCGAGATAATGACTGTGTAATAAGCGAATCAATTTTTAATATTGGAAATCTATCACCTAACGAAGTAAGAAATAATAATGAAAATCCCTATTTCTTTGTTGTTAACTCTCCTCCGGCTGATACCATCTTAGATTTTACCTTAAAAATTACTGGCGACGGTTATGAAAAAGGAATCTATTTTAGTTTAGGAATCGCTCCCTTTTCTTTTGTTAACGAAGAAACAAAAATTAATCTTTCAATAGTAAAAATGCCAACAGTTCTTAAAACTACTCATTTAGAAAAGATTTATGGTAAAGATATCAAGATTTACGACCATTTAGGAAGAGAGATAAAACAAGAAAAAATAAAGAAAGGGATATATTTTATCAAAAAAGATAGAATAAAAAAGATTATCCTTATTAAATAAAGTAATACCCAATTGATTTTATCACTTCTTATTTCTATAATAATAAATGGAAGAACTCCATCTTACCTTTTCCCAAAAAAGATTTATTAAAGAGACAATAGAAATATTGTCAATCTTCTATCCAGAGATAGAGAGTTT
>JBDRVE010000048.1 GCA_039801725.1 candidate division WOR-3 bacterium
GTTCAGCAATACCGACTTCTATCCATCTCTTTAATCTTTCAGGTTTTCCTTTATAAAAATGGGAAATAGTAATTGAGTCAGATATATCAGCGCCAATACAGACAATTCTTGGGTCATCGCCCACTTCGGCTAAGGCTTCGCCAAATCCAAATCTTGTTGCTTTCATTTCCACTTTCATAATTGGTTGGCGGTTCCAGAAGTAATCCTTTTTAGTAATCTTTGGAACTTTGGCCATCAATTTCTTTGTTGCCTCTTTCTGATAATCTTCGGCAATCTTAAATAATCTTTCCACATCAATCTTTTTATCCAATCCTAATTCTTTTAATCCTTGCCACATTTGTTCCACCGTAGGGGCTTTTCCGTGCCACTCTGCTTTATTTTCCATAAAAGAAACACCTTTCCCTTTTATTGTATGGGCGATGATTAATTTTGGTTTTCCTTTTATTTTCTTTACCTCTTCAAAAGCCCAAAGAATCTGTTCCATATTATGGCCATCGATCTCAATCACATGCCAATGAAAGGCTTCAAATTTATCTTTTACGGGATCAATATTCATCACTTCTTCTACCCAGCCATCGATCTGTAGGCGGTTTTTATCTAAAATTGAAACTAAATTATCTAATTTAAAATGACCGGCTTCCATTACCGCTTCCCATATATTTCCTTCTTGAAATTCTCCGTCACCATTTAATACATAAACATAATAATCTTTGTTTTTTAATTTACCAGCATAAGCAACACCCACACCAATGGAAAGTCCTTGTCCTAAAGAACCTGTTGAAAATTCCACGCCCGGTAGTTTTAGCCAATGAGGATGTCCTTGATAAGGAGAATATAATTTTCTTAATTTAACGACATCTTCCACAGGATAGAAACCAGCAATTCCTAAACCGAGATATAAAGCTGGAGCTTTGTGCCCCGTGGACCAGATAATTCTATCTCTGTCTTCCCAAAAAGGTTCTTTAGGATCAAGACGGGCAACATGTAAATACAAGGCAGTGGTGATATCCATTATTGATAAAGTTCCGCCACTATGGCCGCTACCTGCTGCTGCTAAACAAACTAAGTTTAGCCCTCTTAAATAATTAGCAATTTCTTTTAATTCTTCCACAGTATAGGTTTTAATTATTTTCCCTGTTTTTGAGTCAATTAAAGGCATTTCACCTCCAATTTATTTTGGTATTTTTTGATAATCTTCAAAAAATTTTTTAATACCGATATCAGTTAATGGATGTTTTACCATTAATTCTAATACTTGATAAGGGCAGGTAACAATATGGGCACCAAGTTTTGCTGCCGTGACTACATGTAAAGGATTACGTACACTGGCAACGATTATTTCAGTTTTGAAATTATAATTCTTATAGATTTGAACGATATCAGCAATAATTTCCATCCCAAAATGAGAAATATCATCCAGACGACCAACAAAAGGCGAAACAAAAGTGGCACCGGCTTTTGCTGCCAAGATTGCCTGATTAGGAGAAAAGACTAAAGTCATATTTGTTTTTATATTCTCTTGTGATAGGATTTTTACTGCCTTTAAGCCATCTTTTGTCATCGGTATTTTAATGGTTATCCATTCACCATATTTTGCTAACTCTCTTGCCTCTTTTACCATTCCTTCCCAGTCGGAAGAAATAACTTCTACGGAAATTGGTCCTTTAACCAGTTCCACAATTTCTTTAATACAGGTATCAAATTTTTTGCCTGTTTTGGCAACCAAAGTTGGGTTGGTTGTTACACCATCTAAAATTCCCCAAGAATGGACTTCTTTTATTTCATTTATATCTGCTGAGTCAATAAATATCTTCATAAGACCTCCGAGTTTAGAAAAATTATAGTAAAAACATAAATTTTTTTCAATCACAAAAGATTATTGAAATTTCCTTATTTGATTCTAAAATTTAAGTTTAAATGATAAAAATTATAAAGATAAGAAATTTTCTTTTTTTAACTCTCTCTTCAACCCTTTCTCAATTTGGCGATCGACTTACTCATATGCTTTTAATAACTTTGATTGCGGAAATTAGCAAAGGAAAGGTATTTACTTATTCCCAAGCAAGTTTAACTTTTACTTTACCGGTATTAATTCTTTCTCCTTTTTGTGGTGTTTTGGTAGAAAGATGGGAAAAAAGAAAGGTTATGTTTTTTGCCCATTTAATCCAATTTTTTCTATTAATCTTCACACCAATTTTGATAATTCTTTTAAAAACTTATTATGTAATTTTCTTCTCTTTGTTTCTTTTTTTCTTAATTGACCTATTTAATAATACTGCGAAACCGGCTCTCTTGCCTTCGTTGGTAAAAAAGGAAGATCTACTTGTTGCTAATTCTTTAGATCAAACATTTATAAGGATAGCGACCGTTTTGGGAATGGTTGTTGGTGGCTTTTTAATAAAATGGGTGGGATGGCAATTTGGTTTTGTTATTAATGCCTTTACCCATTTAAGTGCGGGACTTTTTGTTTTGGGAATTAGTTATTACGAAATAAAAAAAGGGTTTTTAGAAAAAGAGGAAAGTTTAACTCTTCTAATTTCTAAATCTTCAAGGATTTTCTATAATGATTTAAAAGAATTATTTTTTTATATGAGAAAATCAAAGACCGTTCTATTTGTTTTATTTTCCATATTTTTAACAACGGCAATTGCGAGTATTTCTTACACAATTTTAATCTATTTAATCCAACAGGTTTTAAAGTTGGGAACAAGTGGAGTGGGAATATTTGCTGGTATTTTGGCAATGGGTATGATTGTTGGTGCTTTAATATTAGGATTTTTTAAAAAAGTTGAGAATAAGAAAAATTTAATAATTTTTGGTATTTTTATTTTGGGTTTCTTTTTTATGGTTGGGATTTATTTAATCAAGGTTTCTTTTATGGTAATTATTGGGTTGATTGCCGGAATAACCTTTTCAATTATTACTGTTGCCCAAAATACTATTTTGCAAGAAGAGGTGGAAAAAGATATTAGGGCAAGGATTTTTTCCACAAAAGAATTTATTACTAATGCCAGTTTTATCTTAACTTCTTTACCGATTGGACTTTTGAGTGATTTAACTTCTTATAAATTTATGTTATTTATCTTAGGAATTTTCTTAATGGCAATTGCTATTCTTTTAAAAATTTTAATTAAATGATATTATTCTTTTTATTTTTGCTTAATAAACCAATAATTGGTGTTTTTAATGTTAAACCGGAAAATGAGGTTATCAATTTGTTAAAAGATTGTTGTTTTAATTTTGCTCAATTTCGTGGCGAAGAAGATACTAATAAATTAAAAGAAAAAATTATTATCTTTAAAGAAAATAATATCTCCTTAATAATTGATGATATAGTAATTAGTCATTTAGCATCTTTATTATATTATTCAAGAAAAGTTAATAATTTGCCAATTGTGCTCTTTCAGGATTTTATAAACTTTAATATCCCTGGTTCAGAAAGAGAAAAATATTATTTTAGAATAAAAATAAAGAATTATAAAAGAAATAAAAATTACTTGGTTATAAAAAACGAATTGGAAGAGATTTTAAAAAGAATACCAATAAGAATAAAGAAAAATAAAGAATTTATTTTTGCTATAAAAGGTGAGGATCTTATTGGCTTTCAATATATAATTATTGATTTAGAAGAGAAAGAAGGTTGGCAGATTGAATCTTTTACTATTTATACAAGTTCTTCTGACTCCCTTTTAAAAGGTTATTTTGATAGAATAATTAAAGAAAGGGTAAATTTTTATGAAAGATTTATTGATAAAGATTTTCAAATCTATTTATATCTAAGTGATGAGACAAGATATTATCAATACTTAACAACCCGATATGTAAAAGATAGAATAGAAGAATATTCTAATAGAAAAATTACTGGTCTTTCCCATTTGCCATTTATCACCAAAGATTATTGTGAAAATGTTAAGCCAAGTTTTCTTTGGGTTGATATTTATCATAATATTGGAAGGAATGCCGATTTTAATTTGGAAAGGACACCGGAACCAGAGGATACAAATTTTATATATTTCTTAGAAAATTTACTGATTAAAAAATTAGATAGCGTAAGAAAATACTCTTTAATTTATAATATTCCATTTATTTATGAAGCACCGGCATTTAGTGAGGCTTGTTATATCTTTGATAATTTAGTAGATTATTTTCCACCTTACAAAAAAGAATGGGATGATAGTGTCAAAAGAAATAGTGAAGAGGAAGGAGCCTATCGGGAAATGAGTGAAGAAGAATTAAATTGTGTTATTAATCTTTCTTTGTTGTATGGAGCAAAAGGGATTTTCTATTGGCATTTCTTACCCTTAGAAGGAATATGGCAATTTCAGTATGGAAAAAATAAAGGAAAATATAAATATTATTATTTAAATGGAATGATAAAAAGAGAAACCTTATCTTTAAGACCAGTTGGTGAATATGTGAAAAAGATAAATAAAAGGTTGAAAATAATTTTAGAAATTCTAAAAGATTTTACTTCTAAGCAGGTTTTTAGTTGTGATAGAAAAGGTTTTATTAACGAAAATCCCTTATTTTTGGTTTATACTAATTATCCTTATTTACATTTTGGAATTTTAGAGAATGGAAAGAGAAAATATTTAATGATTGTAGAAAAGGGCTGTGAAAAAAGTATAAAAGAAGCCAAGATATATTTAAAAAGAGAACTTAAATTTTATGATATTTGGGAAAAGAAGCTTATTGATTTTCAAAAAGAAGATAAATATTATTATTTTAAAGTTAATTTAAAAGGCGGTGAAGGTAAAATTTTTGAGATTATTGATTAATAAAAGGAGGAAAAAATGGATGTGAAAGAAGCAATTTTAAAAAGAAGGGCTTATCGTTCGTTAAAAGAGGTAGGGATTGATGAAAAATTAATAAGAGATTTAGCCGAATGTGCCAGTTTAGCCCCTTCTTGTTTTAATAACCAACCTTGGCGATTTGTCTTTGTTTATGACAAAGAAATGAAAGAAAAATTACATACTGCTTTAGCCAAAGGCAATGAATGGGCATATTCTTCATCAATGATTATTGCGGTTTTTAGCAAAAAAGAGTTAGATTGTCAGATAAAAGGTAGGGATTATTATCTTTTTGATACTGGTATGGCGGTTGCCTTTTTGATGTTGAGAGCCACTGAACTTGGTTTAGTTGCCCATCCAATTGCTGGTTATGATGAAGAAAAAGTGAAAGAGATATTAAACATCCCCAAAGATATGCAAGTGATTACTTTAATTATTGTTGGTGAGAAATCAGAAGAGATAAACAAAACCCTAACAGAAAAACAGATTGAATTTGAAACTAAAAGACCAGAGAGATTATCCTTAGAGAAGTTTGTTTATTTTAATATTTATAAATAATAAGAGGAAGAAAAGATGGATCAAGATATATTAGAAAAATTTGAAAAATGTAAAGAGGATAAAAATTGTCCTAATAATCAACAAGAATGTATTATAAAAAAAGAAAATAACGTCGCAACACCCCTTATTTTTGAAAATACTTTTAAAAGTTTTGCAGACAAAAATAAAGGTAAGTATAAGATTGTTCTTGTTACTGAATCTCCTTATAATTTTCCTGGCTGTCCAATACATAAATCTAAATGTGAAAATGATAAATGTGAATATTGGGTAAACGATGTTGATGAGTTTATTAGAAGACATTTGGCTAAATTTGGTTTCGGAAGATTTGGGGCATATTTTCCTGACAAAGAAGAAACACAAAACCATATTCCTTGGAATATCTTTTCATTTATTTTTTATATCTTTTATCCGATTTTTAAACACATTTCCCAAAGGTTCTATGGTTGTTCAGAAAACGATATAAGAATATTATGGGCATATTCCTTTGTTAATAAAGTTTATTGGACTCATGTGGCTAAAAGAAGTTTGAAAGGATTAGATAAAAAGAATAAAAAGAAGGTGATAAAGCAATGTATTCCTGTATTGAAAGAGGAATTAGAAGCAATTAAACCTAATCTTATTATTGTGGCTACACATTGGATTTTCGGATATGAAGAAATAGAAGCTTGTCAACAATGTTATTTTTCCCAAAACAATGATTTGATAAAATTAAAAGATGTGAAAGATGGATTAAAAAAATTAATTAAGAATAAATGGAAAAATAAAAATAACGAATTAGAAAAGATGATTGATAATATTCCCTTAGAACTCAAAATTGCTGTTTTTCCTAATCCTTCGCCCAAAAACTATAAAAATAAAGTTGATTTTTACAAAAAGGAATATGTGCCAGAATTAATTAAAAAGATTCACGAAGAAATAGAGAGAAATTATGACAAATTGCCTGACTGTTGAAATAAAAAAATACTTATTAGAGATATAGTTAATTAACCAACCGAAATCTCTTCTTCGGGAAAATCAATATGTTCTCTTCTTTCCTTAATAAATAATCTTAATATATTAATTACGCCAACACGACCAAAAAGCATTACCAAGATTATAATTATCTTGGAAATATTAGAAAAGTCGTAAGAAAGGGAAACTAAGTTATTTATCTTTGAACCACAAGAAAGTCCGACAGTTCCAAAGGCGGATAAGATTTCAAAAAGGATTTCTATAAAGTTAATATTCTTTTCAATCAAGGTAATAAAGAAACTACTTATAAAAATAAGAATTAAAGAAAGAATAATAATCGCGATACTTTTTTCCATTGTTGAAATTGGCAATTTCCTTTTAAAAACTCTTTCTGGGAGTGTTCCTTTTAGAAAATAGAAGGGATAAAGTAAGCCAACCAAAAAAGTGGTTGTTTTTATTCCACCACCAGTTCCACCGGGTGAAGCACCAATAAACATTAAAAGCATAACAATAACCATTGTGGCATAACGGAAACTACCAACCGAAATAAGATTAAAACCAGCAGTTCTTGGTGTCACCGAATGGAAAAAAGAGATAATTATCTTGTTTAAAATAGGGAAATCTTTTAAAGTATTATTAAATTCTAAGATATAAATTATAAAAGTTCCTAAAAGAATTAGAATTAAGGTGGTAAAAAGGACAAGTTTTGTATGAAGACTAATTTTAGAATTTCTTCTTTTTAGATGAGTCCAATAAATATCGCTCCAAACGATAAATCCTAAACCGCCGCTGATAAATAAAAAGGCAATAACTAAAGGTACAAAAATATGGTTAGCAAAGTTAGAAAGATTATTCCCAAAAGAAGAAAAACCAGCATTACAAAATGCCGATACCGAATGGAAAACTGCGTGAAAGATAGAAGGTTTTAAAGGTAATTTTTGGAATAGATAAAAATAGAAAAAAAGTAAAAAGAAGCCAATACCTTCAAAAATAAAGACAACTCGAGCAACATCCAAAAGAAAATGACGAAAATTTTTAAAAGAAGTGATTCCTGTATGTTCTTTTACCAAAAACATATCCCGAAAACTTGCCTTTTGGCGAAAGAGCAAGATTAAGATTGTGGTAATTGTCATATAACCTAAACCACCAAGTTGAATTAATATTAAAATAACAACCTTGCCAAAAAAGGTAAAGTCTGTTTCAGTATTTTTAACAATTAAGCCAGTAACACATACCGCCGAAGTAGCGGTATATAAGGCATCAATATAAGAAATTCCTTTTGTTGTTGAGAACGGTAAATAAAGCAGAATAGAACCGATGATTATTAGGATTAAAAAAAATTGGATAAGAAACCTTGCCGGATTAAAGGTAGTAAAAAATTTCATTAATATTAAGATTATCTAAAAAATGGGATTTTTCAATTTATTTAATAAATAATAAATTTATTGACATTTTTTAATTTTTTAGTTATAATATATTAAATAAACTTAAAAGGGGGAAGGGATGAGGAAAAAAGAAATTTTTATTTTTTTCTTAGTTTTATTTCCGTTTATTTTTGCCGAATTCAATACCACTTCGGTCGGAATTGATATTCCTACTGCTCAACTTCTAAAAAAAGGAAATTTTTTTATCGCTTACAGTGGTTCTAAAGGTTTAGAAAAAATTAATGAGTGGCCTGACGATTACTGTTATGAGGATAATGCCAATATTCGTTTTGGGTTATTAGACAATTTAGAGATTGGCTTAACTGTTTATACAAGAAAAGATTATACCCTTAATTTTACCTTTGCGCCAATAATGAAAGAGAAATTTGCCTTGGCTTTGGGAGTTCATAATATCGGTTTAAAAGGTGATATTTGCGAAAAAGGAAGTGGTTTAGAAAAAAGTTTCTATGATGATTATTACTACAATAAAGACGCTGGTTTAAAACCAAGTGAAAACTTCTCTGCTTTTATTTGTGGTACTACTGCTCCTATTAAATTTTTAAAAATCAATTTGGGGATAGGTCGAGGCAAATTTGTTGGTTACGGTCCGCATTGCAAATATCTTAATACCGATTACTTTTTCGGCAAAGATGAAAAACATAATTGGGCAATCGGTCTCTTTGGTGGTTTAGAATTACAATTTGGTATTTTAAGAATGATTTTGGAAGGCGACGGAAGAGATATAAACATCGGAACAAAAATTAATATAAAGAACTTGGAACTTGCTTGTGCTCTTACAAAATTTGAAGCAATTCTTTTTGAGGATAAACTAGAGCGAATAAGTTTTGCTATTGGGTATAACTTCCCATTGATAAAAGAAAAGATTCCAGTACCAGTGGTTGAGAAATTTTATAAAGTTATTGGTAAAGTTTTTGATAGTGAAACAAAAGAGCCATTAGTAGCAAATGTGAAGATGGGAACAAAAGAGATTACTACTGATAATAATGGTCTTTTTGAATTTGATAATGTAGCAACCGGCGATTATACAATTATGGTTAAAAGAGATGGTTACGAAAAACAAGAAAAAATAGTGAAAGTAGTTGAAGGAGATGTTTCCTTAGAGATTGCTTTAAAGAAAAAGGTAATTCCGGAATTCAAGACTATCTATTTTGATTTTGACAAATCAGAAATAAGAGAAGATATGAAAGATGAATTGGAGTATAACCTTTTGATTTTAAAAGAAAATCCCAATTTGAATGTGGTAATTGAAGGACATGCCTGCGAAATTGGCGGTGAAAAATATAATTATGATTTGAGTCTCAAGAGGGCAGAAGCGGTTTATAATTATTTCTTAAACGCTGGCATTGATAAAAATAGAATGGAAATAAAGGGTTATGGCGAAAAGAAGCCGGTGACAACTGTGAGAAAAGAATACTATAAGAACCGTCGCGTTGAGATTGTTATAAAAAAATAATATCTAAAAATTCTGGCCGCGCTGTTAGAGTTATATAAATTTATCTAAAAAATTCTCTGGCAGCGCGGCCTAAAATAGCTATTAATCTAATTAATTTTTGGGTTTCAATTATATCTTTTGTTTCGGCAGTAATTATTCTACCTGCTATTCTTTTTACATTAGGTAAAAGAGAGATTATATCTGCTTGGATAGTTTCATTAACGGCAATTTCTAAATATATTGGTTCTTTAATTTTATAAACTTCTATTTCATTAATTTTCTTTACTGCCTTACTTGCTTTTTCTTTTATCTCTTTT
>JBDRVE010000049.1 GCA_039801725.1 candidate division WOR-3 bacterium
TTCTTAAAAGCCTCTGTAAAAAGAGAAATAAATAAGTTTAAATTCCTCTTTGGTAGATTACAACACATTTTATTATAACTAAAAATTTATTTTCTGTCAAGGTTTAAATTCCTCTTTGGTAGATTACAACTTGGTCTAAGGTTATTGAGTTTGAGGTGTATAGCAAGGTTTAAATTCCTCTTTGGTAGATTACAACTATGTATTACCCGTTGGTTAAATGATATTAAAAATTTTGTTTAAATTCCTCTTTGGTAGATTACAACTTGTATTATTTATAAAGGTGATAAAAAAAAGGCATTAGCAGTTTAAATTCCTCTTTGGTAGATTACAACCTTTTCTTAAGTGTTTGAAATTAAATAGTTTATATAAATTTTTTATTAAATTTTGCGTCAAACCACCGGTCTTGTTAAAATAAACCATATGTTTCATAAACCTGTTTCGTTTTTTTATATACAAAAATTCCTTCGCAATAATTCCTAATTTTATCTTTCTCTTTTTTATTTAATTTAAGTTCTTCTTTTATTTCGTTCCATAAACTATTTATCTCCTTCTCCCGGTAACGATTCATATTATCATTTATTACATATTGAGCAATTATTTCTTTTTTAAACCACAACCAATTTATAGAAGATGTATTATTTATCTTGTCCACTATTTCATTAATCTTTTTATCTTTATCATCTTCAATAATTATTACCGGAATAGAATAAATTTCTCTGAAAATCTGATGGGCTTCCTCTTTATTTTCAGAAATAAATCCTTTTTCTAAAATTTTTAGAGTATCGTAGAATTTCTTCAAATATTCAGAATCTTTCAACTCCTCTTCATTGTAAACTTCTTCAACTAAACTTTGTTTTTCTTTTTCCCCTATCTCTCCTTTTTCTCTTAGAACCTTATAAGTTTTTTCAATCAATTTTTGTTCGTAGACCTTTCCCTTTCCTGATTCTCTTATTTTTTCATTATCTTCCGTATAATAGATTAAAATGTTTTCTTCATTATTCTCATAAAAATCGGTATAGTTAAAATTCTTTCCCGTATTTTTTATTTTTCCATCTATTAAATTTACCCTTCTCATTACCCTTCCCATTCGTTGAACAAGAACATCAATAGGAGCAATTTCCGTAAACAAATAATCAGCATCAATATCAAGAGAAACTTCGATCACTTGGGTAGCAATGAGAATTTTTGGCGTCTTTTCGTCTTCTCTTTTAGGATTACAAAATTCTCTCGTCAATTTTTCTTCTTTTTCTTTTCGTTCATTTAAAGTAAATCGGGAATGAATTAATTCTACCAAAATATTGGAATTAATCTTTTCGATTATTTTTTTATAAACATTCTCCGCTTTCTCAACGGTATTAAGAACAACCAAAATTCTTTTTCCTTTATTTGCCTTATTAATAATTTCTTCAATGGTATTATCTTCTTCTATATCTTTTTTTATTAATTTAATTTTATGTCTTTTAATATCACTAATTTTTTGGTAGTAATCTATAATTTCAAGGGACTCTTCTAAGATTATTTCTTTTAACTTTTTTCTAATAAAAGGAGGCAAGGTTGCGGTCATCAAAAGAAATCGGGCACCGCAGTCAATCATCTCTTCTATCATTTTTATAATTATCGCGCAGGCTCTTGGGTCATAAGACTGGACTTCATCAATTATAATTTTAGAATACCCTAAAGTAGCATATACCTTTTCGTAAGTAGGATATTTAAGGGCAGCAGGAAAAATTTGGTCGCCGGTAACAATACTTATTGGTAATGAAAAATGGCGAGAGAGTTCTAAAATTTTCAAATTTTCTCCATCCCAAAAAGTTTTTTTAGAAATTTCTAACTTTTCAATTAGATAAAGGTCAGCATCGGAATGAAGGAGTCCAACATTTCCTTTAATAAATATATCGGAATTATCGTCAGAAGTGTTAAAATATTTACAAGTTCGTTCAAATATTTGATTAGTAGCAACTCTGTACGGTAAAGTATAAAAGAATTTTTCCCCCTCTGCCCATAGAAAAGCGGCTTCCGTTTTTCCTATACCAGTAGGGGCTATTAAAATAAGATTTTTCTTATCCTTATCCTTCACAATCTTCTGCCAATAATCTTCGCCAAAATTTTTCTTTAATTTGTCAGAAAGATTTTCAACCGAAGGTTTTATTTCAAAATCTTTAGGATTAACAGTTCCTTCTTTTTCCATAAAAGAAGCAAAATGGTCAACTCGCATCAAAAAGCCAGCAAGGAAAATCCATAAATTTAAATCAATTTTTAATTCTTTTTCCATAATTAATTTCTGAGGCAGAAAGTAAAGAGAATAAGGAGGAATAATATTAGCACTTATCAAATTCCCCTCTTTTTCAATATGTTTAGCAAGATGATAATCGAAAGATATAAAATCTTCTATAATTTGATTATCAATAGTAAATCCCTTAAAATGATCTTTTAATATACCAACTATTTGGTTTCCTAATGAGTTTTCTAATAATTTTCTTGCCGTGTTTTTTAAATCAGGATTTAAATATAAAAGATAATCTCTTTCATCAATTTTCCAATGATGAAAGGCAATTGCTGAAAGAAAGGTAGCGTATATGCCTTCGTCATTATTACAAATTTCCTTTATTTTCTCTTTATTTATAAAAAAGAGAGAAAGAATATTATGTCTTAAGGGAGGAAAATCAGGATTTTTAAGCGGAAAATTTTGGTTTCCAATTTCTTTCTGAAAATAAGGAGAGGCCTTTCCAATATCATGAAAAAGGGCTAAAAACTTCAATAGTTTCTCAAATAGCTCTTTATCAATATTAATTTTTATCTTATCAAAGGGTAAATAATTAATACATTCCAAAATATCTTTAACGTGTTCTTTTAAAGGTGTTCCGTTACTTTTAGCCCAAATTTCACTCATTATATTATTTTAGCAAAAAATAAAGGAATGTTTAATTCCCTATCTGCTAAAAATTCAAAAGGAGTTCCAAAATTAAAGGGAAAATCACCCTGTTCAAAAAGTTTAACAAGAACATACTTAAAATTTCTCATTCCATTTTTAATTTCGTAAAAAGAAGTAATAAAATGATAACTTCCTTTTATTTTAGTAAAGAATTTTTCAAATTCTTGCGGATAAAAATTTTTATTAAGCAAATAGGAAGGATGGGGAATCCAAGTGTAATAGTCAAACTGGCCATAAAAAGGTTCTTTTTTATCTTCAGCAACTTCTATAATTTTCATTGTTTCTTCTGGTTTCTCTTCAAATAAAATTAGGTCTTCTGCCCTTCCCAAATGTAAAGGATAAACTCTTTTTTGAGGATTTTTAAAAGTTTCTTTTAATTCTTCTAAAAATTTTTCATCAGGATGATAAATATAAATTATGAGTTTTACGTTTTCAAGAACGTCTATTCTTGTTGGCATTTGGCCGCCGGGATGTTCTGGTATATGGTCGATAGTTCTCTTATCTTCGGAACCAAAGCGGTCTTTATGAGAATTTTTTTCCAGATTTCTAAGCCAAAGATATTCTCTCGTTAAGGATTCAAACTTTCCATAAATTGCCAAAGATAGACCTTCTTTTAGGTTCTTAAATTTTTCTTCTTCTTGATTCTTTATTCCCAAAAGATTACAAATAAATCCAACAACAGTTGAATAAGGCGGAATAGGATAGGTATGTCTTCTGGAAAAAGTAAAAGGAATTCGGTAATGGGCGTGGGGTTGAAAAATTTTTAATCTTAATATTTCCATTCTTTATTCTTCTATTTTCTTCTTAAATTCCTCCCAATCTTTAAGAGAATAATTATTAACGAAATCTGATGATATCGCTTCCGGTTCCCGCGGATTAATAAAGATTGATCTTTTATTATCTTCCATTTCAATCCAGCCATTATCAATACCGTTTTTTAAAAGGTCTTCCCTCACCCTAAATTTCGGTCGATTATTCTGTTGATAAAATTCAATATCAACAAAGGTGTGAAAGACAGGGATTGGTAATTTTACAATACCAGCAATAAGAAAAAGCGGAACAATTCCGGGACATTCACCACCGGTATGATAATAAAGTCCATTATAAATAGCATCTAATATATCAAAAATGCGTTCCTTTTTTTCTCTCTCTTCAATTACTAATTCCCCACGCTCATTCATTCCTACTTTTTCACAATCTAAAGAGAAAGAAACTTTATAAAGAGTTTTATGTTCTTCACAATTATAGGGATTTGGTTCAAGTTTTTCTTCAGGATTTTGGTTTGTATATCTTCTCACCAAATTGTGGTTTGCATAAAAACCCATATCACCCTTCCATGGTTCTAAAGAAACTGCTTTAGTAATTCCGATACATGCTTTTCTTGTTTTTGCTTTTTCTCCGCGGGTTGTCATATAACCAAAAATATCTAACTCGGCAAAATCTTTAATATCATTATCATCTTTTATATCAAATTGAATAACATTGCCTTCTTCTCTTTTTACTGGTGCTGGCTTCCATCTTGTAGGATTAGTTTTATTCAAAGTAATCCAGAGATAATGTCTTATTGCCGGTCGGGAGATGTAAGAATAAATTTCGCCAAATCCTCTTGTCAATTTTTTTATTGAAAGAATATTTCCTGTTTTTTCGTCTCTGTTTAATGCATCGGCTTCAAACAACATAGTTATGGTGACTGCTTTTTTCATACTTCACCTCCTAAAATTGAAGCAAGAAAAGAAAATATTAAAGTTTTAAAATATTTATCATTTTCTAATTTGAAAACATCAATAAGTTCTTCTGGCATCTTTTCCTTATTGGCTACAAAACATCTCAAAAGTAAGTAATATACGTTATCTTTATTTCCTAATCTTATCTGTTCTAAAAGTTTGTAAGCAATATCATTTATTGATTTACCAACCTCTTTTTGAGAAAATTCCGTTCCCTTTGCTTTTAATTTTTCCATTAATCTATCAATATTTTTATTCATCTTGACCTCCCTTTCTAAGTGTTTTAAAATTTTTCCATAAAGTTCTGGTAAAATTTTAGCAATTTTTTCTAAATAAACTTTTTTCTTATACTTATCTTCGCTTAGATATTTTATAATCGGGTCGTTTTGGGAGATATTTTCTTTGTTTTTTAATTTTAATAAAGTTTTTAATACATAATAATTTACCATCTCTAATTCAGTAAATTTTCCGTTTAATATTAACTCAAATATTTTTTCTTCATTAATTTGATTGATTAAATTAGCAATTTCATAATCAAGCAAAATTTTTGTTATGGAATAGGGTAAGTCAAAATAATCAATGAAGAATTTTCCGCCCTCCGACCTTTTAATTATTACTTCAATATTCATAATTGTCCAAGAACCCAACAATACTTTTCTTCTCTCTGCCCATTTAAGAAGAGATAAACCCAAGATTTCTTTAATTTCGTATTTTTCTTCGAAAATTTCCCCAAATTTATTCAAATCCCAAATTAACCGAAAATCAGGAGCATTAATAAAAATTTCGGTATTTCTATCTATTTTACAAAATGAGAAATGGTGAAAAATTATTAAATAGGAACAGAGATGACAAATAGGAAGAGAAAACTTTAGATTCCAAAAGGCATTTGGCATTTCGGTTATAGCACCTCCTAATTCTCTGAGATGAATAGCCTGAAAGATTTCTCTCTGGGTTATAAATTTCTCAAAATTTCCTGAAAATTTTTTCTTTAATGAATTTAATTCCTCATCCGAAAGAAAATACCCCCTACACCAACTACATTTTTTTGAATTACCCTCTCTCACATTACTAAGACTTTCTATATAATATTTTTCAAAGAAATCTTTTTGTTTTGGTTGAATATAATTAGGATACCTTTTATTATTTCCCCAAATTTTGAATTCCTCCTCGAAATGAGTCTTATGATATTCAAAGATTTTTTCATAAGATTTTTTAATTGTTTCCCTATCAATCTCTATCTCTCCGCCATCTTTGAATTCAAAAGAGTGTTTATCAAAAGATTCTAAGACTTTTAAAAATCCAATCACACTGGCATTATAAAGCCAATTGGAAGGAATGAAACTTATTTTATTACCCATAATAACAACTTTAAATGTAAATAAAAATTATAATAAAGTCAATGATAATCAAATAATATTATCTGTTATCTTTTTGACATTGGTTAATATTTTTCTTTGAAACGAAATAGTCTCAGGAAAGGTATAAATTATTACGCTGTCACGATTTTTATCTATTTTACGCAAAATTTCTAATTCCATTTTTTTTAATTTCGCTTCAGTAAGATTGCCTTCAAAGACTGATTTTTGAATATGATGAAGATATTTACGACAAATTTTCATTACCGAGGCAAGCCTTTTTTGTTCTCCTTTTTCTGTTAAACAAATGTCGTAGACCAAAATCACTTTCATATTAGAACCAAACTTTTAAAGGTTGATATTTTTCTTCGCCTAATAAATGTTTGATCAATCGGTAAAGTTCAAACAAAATCAAATTTTTATATTTTACTTTTCTCCTCAACTTTCGGTGTAAAATTGTATTTTCTAATTGTTCGTCAAAACTTTTAACAAAGATCTTTCTTCCCTCTTCATTTAAATAGGCAAAATTTAAACTTGTTTCAAAATGTTCTTCTCTAATCATTTTTAAATCAATCAATCTTAAAATTAATCTATCTGATAGTATGGGCTTAAAAATTTCTGAAACATCCAAAGATAGGGAGAATCTTCTCACCCCGGGTTCGTGCAAAAAACTTATTGTGGGATTTAATGGCGTTTCATAAATACTTTTTAATACTTGAACATAAACCAAAGAATTACCAAAAGAAAATAAAGCGTTTAAAGGATTTTCTGGCGGTCTAATACTTCTTTTTTTAAATTCCCAATTGGTTATTTTTTCAATACAAGAATAATAGATTTTTTTTATCTGGGCTTCAATGTTCATCAAAGAATTTATATTATCAGCATCTTTTATATTGCTTATTAAACTTTTCATCTTATTTATTTCCTCTATAAAACCCTCTCTTTTTTCAATGTTTCTTTTCATATTATGAGCAGCTCCTTCAACAAAAAGTTTAGCAAGTTCTAATCTTTTTTCAGGAATTAAATAATGCTCGGCTTGCTTGATAACAAGAGTTCCAGAAATATTTTCTTCTCGCGGTATAAAACTACCAAAATAATAACCATAGTAATTAAAAAAATGTAAGACTATTTTATTTTGAGCAATAAAATTAAGAAAATTTGTATTTAGTTCCATTTCGCTAAAAATAAATATCTGCTCAATATCATTTATAGGTAGGATTTTCCTTTCTTTACTAGTATTAATAAAAATAGTGTTCTCTTTTCTTTTTATTGTACCACCCTTAAATATATAATAATTTCTTGCCATTTTGATTTAAATAAAGCAAAAAGAGTAATAGGCACATTTCTTACAATAAGATTTATTAATTACTGCTGGAACTTTATCTAATCTTTTTACTATTTCTATTTCTCTTAACGTATCTTCAATTTTTTCTTCGTCTTTTTTACTTAACTCTACTTCTATTTTTCTCTTAAGTTTAGGATAATGAATTATTCCGTAACGACAAGGGATGCCTAATTTTTTAAGATAATAGATATAAAATTTTAATTGCCATATATGAGCATCCTCCATTTTGCGGGATTTTTTTATTTCATTAATGATAATCTCTTTTCCCAATTTTAAAAAATCAATCTTTAAGGTATCGTCAATTAAAATTTCCTTATAGCGCTCTCTTTCAAAACTTTCTTCCGATATCAATTTTCCAATCTCTACATCCTCGGAATATTTTTCCATTTCAATTTGATGGGTAAAAAGCCATAGTTTTCTTGGACAAATAATAAAGTAAGCCACTTGGGTTCCAGTAATTTTATTTTCGGTCAAATCCATTTAACTCCTTCAACAGATTTTCTTGATGATTACCAAAGTTCATATTTGAGCGAGTAAATCAACCATTCCAAATCCCTGGCCAGTTCTAATTCCTAAGCCATAATCATAAATAAATTGTAACATCTCTGGATGAGCTTCTAAATAAAAAATCCCTTTAAATCCTCTTAAATATCCCTTATAATGTTTTACTATTATTTCTTTTATTGGTTGAGAAAAACTGATGTCAATTTTTCTTTGTCTGATGAATATCGCCAATTCCTCATCGCTAATCGGAGTGAAAATTATTCTGGTATCAATTTTTTTCCCTACTATCCTTTGGTATTTTTCTGCCATTCGGAGTTCTAAAATTTTATTAAATTTTTCTAAATTGTCATTGGGAATAATAAAATAATTATGAAAATTCTTAGCCGAAGCATTGGGATCGGTTAAAATTACGGCTCCTAAAGTCTTAAAAATCCCTGCTGAAGAATTAATTCTTATATTTTTAAAAAGTTGAATCTTTTTGATTTTTAAAAAATTATGAGAAATATTCAGCACCCTTTCTTCTTTTTTGAAATCTAAGACGCCATTATAAAAGTAAGAAAAAATTTCTGGGTCGCCAGTAGAAAATAGAAATTCTATTGGCAAACTTATTTTTATCTTTTTTTCATCCAAAGGAATTAAATCCTTTCCTAAAAAGACAGAAAAGGTAAAAGGTTTGACAACTTTTTGAGAGTACAGATTTAAATAAATTTTTGTACCGGCAAAGATATTTTTTAAAAAGGAAATAAAATATTGACGATACTCTTGAGTCACCAATAATTCTTTTTGCTCATTATCAAACAAAATTTTAAGTCGCATGCTATATTATAAATTTTCTTTCATTTATGTCAAATATTTTGTTAACTGAAATTAACATTTTAAAATCTATCTTCCTTCTCTTAAAAAATGAGAGCAATTTTTAAAAGTTGGTATTAGAAAGATTAAAATCCTTCGTCGTCAGTTTTGTGTACCCTTTAGCGTTATATCTATTCCAAAGATAAAAGAAGAAAAAATCATCATTGCTAACATACCAAGAAGAGAAGATTTCCAGAGTTAGAAGAAAGAGAAGTTGATAAACCCATTCATAATATTAACTACTTAAGCCACTTAAAATTAAGTTTTAATGGAAGCAGTAGATTTTCTGAAAGAATTACTAAAATAAAAATTACTTTTCAAAAATCACATTTCCTTTATTATCATAAAGGGTGAAGATACCGCCTTGTTCTAAGGCACCAATTTCAGCAATTGGTCTTCCTTCTTTATTAAAAATCATTAATCCACCACCATCCTTTCCTGCCCACATACTAATCACAACCTTTCCTTCGCTATTATAGATAAAAAACACACCACCCCTTTCAGTCTGCTTAACTTCTAATAAGATTTTACCTTCTTCATTGACAAACTGTAAACCTTCTTTGGGAACATTGATTTGACCCATTCTTCTCTTTCTTTTAATTTAGAAAATATTACTCGTCATAATCTTCATCTTCGTCAAATTCCTCATCTTCATAATCTTCATCTTCAAAATCCTCATCTTCCTCTTCAAAATCTTCGTCTTCATAATCAAAGTCTTCCTCTTCTTCTTCAAAATCTTCATCAAAGTCTTCATCTTCGTCTTCGTATTCCTCTT
>JBDRVE010000050.1:0-1387 GCA_039801725.1 candidate division WOR-3 bacterium
GTAAGAAAACTGGAAAAACCTTTTGCCTTTTTAATCTTAGAAAACCATTCGTCAAAAATCAAAGAGATTTTCTCTTTCGCACTAATCGGCATATCTTTTACCCTTTCTAATATCTCTATCCCCATTTTTAACTTATTCTCAAAAAGGGCTAAATAGATACTTTCTTTTGTTGGAAAATAGAGATAGACCGTTCCTTTTGCTATTTTTGCCTGTTTCGCAATCTCATCAACCGTGGTTGGAAAAAATCCTTTCTTTAAAAACATCTCCTCAGCAATAGTTAAAATTTTCTCTTTTACTTTCTCCTTATCTTTCTTCATTTTATCTCCTTAATCTTTTCTCTTGCCTTTTCTTTTAACTTCCTAATTTCCGGTAGCCATTTCTTTTCTTCTTTCATTTGAATAAGTTCTTCTAATTCTCTTTTTGCCTCTTCTTTTCTCTTTAAAGCCAAATAGGTATCAGCAAGATATAATTTGGTATAGGGATTATTTGGCGAAATTATTTTTGCCTTTAAAAGATATAATAAACTTTTCTCCAAAGAACCACCAACAAAAGAGGGCAACTGATAATACATTCTTCCTAAGGCAGTATAAGCACTGCCATCCTCTACGGTTGAATCACATTTTAAAGCAAGATTAAACTCCTTTTTTATTTCTTCTAAATAAGAAAAACCTCTTATCCCTTTCATTTCCGCATAAGCACCCAAAAGAGAAGCATACCAAAAATGACCTTCTGCTCTATTTGAATTAAGTTTTATCGCCTTTTTAGCAATCTCTATCCCCTCTTTTAGAAATTTTTCTTTCTCCTTCTTTGGTAAATTATTGGCTAAAAAATAAATAACTTTTGCTAATCGCCAATAACCTTCATAATTATTGCTATCTAATCTTATTGCCTCTTCATAATATCTTTTTGCTTCCTTTGCCTTTTTCCAATCTTCCCGTTCTAAATAACATTCATCTCCTTTTTCAATAAATTCATTAACCGTCAGAGTAAACGAAAGGAAGAGTGTTAATAAAAATGACTGACTGGTCAGTTTTATATCCATATATATAAATATAGCAAAATTTTTTAAAAAATCAAGGGAAATATGTTAATGGGTTAAAATAGGGTTATCAAATTAATAAAAAAAAGTGGTAACCTTTATGGGTATTTTTTCGTCTATATATAGAGGGAGATATTATGGTGAAAGTATTAGTAAATCTTTATGAGAAACTTAAAGAAATGGCTAAGAAATACTATCTATCTCTTTGTTGGGATTACTCAAAATTAACCTATAAATATTACCCGATAAAAATACCCTTGGATTTAGAAAGTTTAGTTAATAAAGATTTATTTAAAGAAAAACAGAAAAAGGAGGTGATTAGCGAAGCATATCTCTTTTGATTAACGG
>JBDRVE010000050.1:1483-8075 GCA_039801725.1 candidate division WOR-3 bacterium
TATGAAGAGAAATTGATTTCCTTTCTTCAATTGCGGGCAAAGGTTCTAAACTTATTACTGTAAAATCAATATTGGTTTGATTATTTGTGGTGTAGCCACAGATATAAAGATTACCTTCAATACCATAAATTATTGATTGGGCACAATCATTACCATTAGCCGAACCATTATAAGAATAAACCCATCGCTCTCTACCGTCAGAAGTTAAACTAATTACGGTAAAATCAGCCGCAGTATTATTATTTGTGCTATAACCACAAACATAAATATTTCCATCTCTACCGTAAGCAATTGAATAGGCTTCATCGTTACTATCTGCTTCACCATTATAGTGATAAACCCATCTTTCTTGGCTATTCAGTTTTAGGCTAATTACCGTGAAATCAGAAAATAAATTATTGGCAATTGTCTTACCGGCAACGTAAAGGTTATTATCTAAACCATAAACAATATCATAGGCATCGTCATCACCATTTCCTGGACCATTATAACGATAAGTCCATTTCACCTCTAACCATTCATTTAAACTACAACACATAACAGTAAAATCTTCCAATAAACTACCACAAACATAAAGATGCCAATTTGAATCACAAGTAAGAGAATAGGAAGCATCGCCATATTCCGATTCAAAATAATATACTGTAATACCGAGGTTAAGAGCTACTATCACAAATTCCATACCCACATAACCAGTGGCATAAAAATGATTATCTGCTCCGAGTATTACTTTAGTTGCATTAGATTCACTGCCTTCCCTCCCTGCTCCTGCTCCCCATCTTAATTCTCCGGTAGAAGATATACCAAGTGCTCCTAACCATTGTAAAGAACCTCCTTCATTAAAACAACCAACAACACATAAATCACCAATGGAACTTTGAGCAATAGAAAATGCCTCATCATTACCATTTTCTTCACTATTATATTCAACAATCCACCTCTGCTCGCCATTAGTTGTTAAACTTACCACTAATACATCTTTTCCCCTACCAGTATTTGTCGTATAACCACAAACATAAAGATTACCATCAATACCGTAAATTATTGAGTTAGCGCCATCATCACTATTGGCAGTTCCATTATAACGATAAATCCAACGTTCTTCGCCATCCGAAGTTAAACTAATAACAATGAAATCACCGTCGCTACCAGCAATATAAAGATTACCTTGATTATCTTGGACAATTGCCTTAGCGAAATCATTACCATTTTGTGGTCCATTATACCGATAAACCCACCTTTCTACCTGAGAAAAACCAAGACTTAAAAAGAAGACTAACAAAATAAAAATCTTTGCTCTCATCTTCTCCTCCTTTTTAACTTTTATTATATTCTATACCTATAAAAATTTTTTATCAATAATTAAACAATGTATTTTGCGATACTAATTTTTAAAAAGGAAAATTTGTAATTTAAAGTTTTATTACCTTAATAATTCTTTCTTTTTGATTTTTACCCAATTTTATTATATAAACCCCTCTCTTTATTCTCTTTAAAGAAATTTTATCTTTTTTCTCTTTCAATACCAATTTACCCGAAATATCATAAATCTCAATTTCAACATTTGTTTTTAAATCTAAAAATGATTTTGTGATATTAGAAAATGCCTTTATCTTTTTATTTTTAAGATTATCCTCGTTTAAAGATAGGACAATTGTGTCGCGGATAACATAGAGGGAAGAATCCCCAAAATCACATATATAAATTTGATGGGTCTTTGGATTTCCTGTCATTCCATACCTATAATAGCCATGCCTTCCAAATCTTAATTGAGAAATTATTGAATCATTACTGCAATCTAATATATAAAGAATATTATAACTACTATAATTTTCGTAATAAGTAGCCCCAAAATATAATCGGTTGCTCCATTCAGCAAGATACATATTAAAAAAATCATCGTCAGAAACTAGAATGGCTTTAATTATGGAGTCCCTTTTACAATCAATTACTTTTATACAATAATATGATTCTAAACTGCTAGGCCAATAGATTTTATTTTCCTTTTTATTAAAAATAATTGGAATTTTGTTGTCTAAATCTAAAGTGTCAAATATTTTGATTAATGTATCTCCTTTTGTACATATTACTGCTGATTTTATCCCTCCTCCTAACCAATAAGGTCCTACATATAATTTTCTGTTAAAAGGATTATAACAAGCATTGCCTGGGATTAATGGAACAGATATCGTTTTAATCAGCGAATCATTCTCACAATCTATAACTCCCACAACATTAGCATATGCACATCCGCAATAAACTTTGTTGCCAACCGAATCCCACACCGTAAAATGAGAAAACCAGTATTGGGGATGGTTTATTATTTTAATTAATGAATCACGTTCACAGTCTATTACACCGATATTCATTCCATCAGTCACATAAATCTTATCATTTTTTGAATTATAACACCTTCCCCATGGCCAATAGGCATCAAATCTAATCCATTTTATTATTGAATCTTTTTCCACGTCAATAACTGCCATACTTTCCGGAGCAGGACTAAAGCTACAATATAATTTATTATTTTTTGGATTATATATTCCATAGGCTTTACCATCATAATCAGCAGGAATAGGTATAACCTTTTTTATTTGATAAGTAGAACAATCCATTACAAGGAATCTATTATTAGGATGTCGCGAAAAATTTATATAAAGTTTATTTCCTTTAGGAATATAAAATAAGCTACGAGGCTCGTCAAAAAAAGGAATTATGGTATCAATTATTTGTGAATAAATATAAGAAATTAAAAAAATAAAATAGAATATCTCATAAAAATTTAAAGGGCGGGTTTTTACCCCGCCCCTCCTTTTGTTATTTAACTACTATTTTAATACTTTCTTGCTTTTCTTTCATATTAATTTTAATAAAATACACGCCGGAAGAAACCTTTTTACCTTTCTCATCCTTTCCATTCCAAATAAATTGATGCTCTCCTTTTTCCATTTTACCTTTAAATAATGTTTTTATTTTTTTACCATAAAGATTATAAACTGAAATCTCTCCATAATAAGGTGTTTCAAGAGAATAATAGAGGATTACTTCTTTTGAGTTAGATAATATTTTCACTTTTTTAGCGGTAGCGAAGGATTGCTGTCCAAAAGCCTCTTCTTCAAAAAATGGATTGGGATTACAATAAAAACCATCCCTATCTCCACCGATAACTAAATAAGCATCATCCTTCCTTTCTCGCCAATCAAAGGTGATTGAAGCACCAGAACCAAGTATGTCGGGTAAGGGGTCCTCAGGAGCCCAATCATTTGAAGATATGTCATAAGACCAGTGCCTTTCAATATTGCTACTTCTTCCAAATATTGCCAAAAGGTATTTTTTACGTGTACTGTGTGTACTTTGGTAACAAGAAGTAATTGAAGAGCCATCATTTTGGTTTAATTGGGTGTTCTCTCTTTCGCTCCACGTAGCCCTATGTATTGAATAGCAGTAAAATTTTCTTTTACCACCGCCTACTAAACAATAAATACTTTCAGCAGCCATATTTGTAATCCCATCTCTTATACAATGATAAGCAATTGAACCTCCTTCTTTTATTGTGTCAGGAATATCAGGTAGTCTAACCCAACCGTAATTAATTATAAATCTTCTTGTTTCACTCCATAAGGAATTAGAAGAACGTGTCCGCCAATAATAAACACCCGGCTTAAAAATCTTTTTAGGAATATAAATGTTTTTATCAGTTGTAATGTCGAATATTGGTGAAGAAAAATCAGGATTCTCATCTACTTGAAGTTGATAAAAAGAAGCAGCGGCATCTTCATTCCATTGGAAAAATATCTTCATTGCCTCTAAGATTGTATCATTTGGTGGGAAAATATAAAAAGGTGGAACAGGATTAGGTGTTAATTCTACAAAAAGAAGATTATAGAAATTGGAAGTAGATCCACCTATTGTTAAAAATAGTTCTCCGTGATAAATAACAATAGGAGAAGGTATTACATAAAATATCTGATTAAGGGGTCTAAAAGTAATAGAGACACCGGGACCGATTTCTTCAGGTAATTCTAATTCTTCCCAATCTCCATAAGGTCCGATAGAATCTTCGAAAGAATAGACACACAACAAATCCTCATCATCTTCAATTTGTGCCGCAACAAATACATTCTCTAAACCATACTTACTTTGGCCATAAGTTATTGCACCAGCATGATAAATTGGCTCAGGAAGTTCTTCTAAATCGGTTATCCACTGATCTCTTGCCATATCAAAAGGCATAAAAATCTTCTCTTTCGTTTCCTACCACTGCAAAAATATAGCCTCTTCCATAAGTAATTCCGCCACCGGACCCTACAGGTGAAGGAACCGACGGTCTCCTTTCCCATCTAGCAAAAGAAATTGAAATTATTATTAATAAAATAAAAACTAAACTTTTTATTTTCATATTTTCCTCCTTTTTATTTTAAAGATTCTTTTTTTATTTTCAATAACTCCTAACATCGCTTAAATTATAAACATGAAAAAAAAAGTCAATAATAAAAATTCAATTTATAAATATTTTAAGTATTTGAAAAAATAAAGACTTACGGAAGTAAAGAGAAAATTTGGTTTCTAAAATAACAAGGGGGTAAATAATAACCACAAAGAATTAATATAATTAATAAAATATATCTATCTCTCCTTTCTTTTTTCTTTCTTCTTCAAATATTCTTATTATTTCATCAATGGTTGCTATCTCATAGGGATTTTTATCGTATCTTATTCTATTTATGCGGGCAAATCTTAAGGCATAACCACTTTCATAGAATGGCGATTTTTCTATCTCGGAAAAGAAGACCTCAACAACTATTTCCGGTCTAACAATTATCCCCCATTCTTTATCTTCTATCTTCTTAGTTAGAAGAATTTTCGTTATCTCAGTAAATTCTTTATCGCTTAAACCTTTGAAAGTTTTGCCCAATGGTAAAAAACCATTTCTTTCCCTGTTAAGACAGCCAAGTAAAAAATTGGAAAGCCAACCTTTCCTTCTGCCGTGTCCCCATTCGGCTTCTAAAATTACTAAATCTAAGGGATAAAAATTTTTCAGTTTAAGCCAATATTTCTTTCTACTACCAATAAAATAAGGAGAATCTAATTTCTTTATCATTATTCCTTCGTTTCCCCTTTTAATACTCTCTTCATAAAACCTCTTTATTTTATCTTTATCATCGGTCTCAATCCTTTCAATCAAAAGATTATTAGGAATGGTTTTACTTAAAATCTGCCATCTCTCTTTATTAGGAATTCCAAATAACTTCTCACCATTTTTATATAAAATATCAAAAAAGAAAGGTCTAATATTTTCAAATCTTTCTCGCTCTTTTCTACTGATAATCTTCATCATATCTTGAAAAGGTAAAATCTTATTCTCTTTATCTAATAAAACTACTTCACCATCCAAAACAAAATCACCATTAATCTCACTAAAATATTCAGCAATCTCAAAAAGATTATTGGTAATATCTTTTAAATGGCGAGAAAAGATTTTTACCTCTTTATCTTTTTTATGAAGGAAAATTCTAATACCATCTATCTTATATTCGCAGGCTAATTTCTCTTTAGGAAGTTCATCAACCGAATAGATAATACCAGCAAGCATCGGTGAAAAAGGTTGAAATATCTCAAAATCCGTTTTTTCTATATAATTTTTCCCTTCCTTAAAAATTCCCTCTATCACCTGTAAGAAATCTCCCTTTTTCAAGATTATCTCATCAAGAATATCTTCTGAGATTTGAAAGGTTTTAGCAATTGCCTTCTTAATTATTCCTTTATTAGCACCAATCTTTATTTCGCCAATTAAAAAATTTACCAAATATTCCCTTTCTTTATCATCCAATTTTCTAAAGAGATAATACAAGATATTTAACTTCCGATATAAAGAATCGCTACCTTTTATTTTCTTTAACTCTTTTAAAATTTTATCAATCTCGGAAACTTCAACACTTTCATTACCTTCTTTTAAAACAAGTAAATTTTTTAAACTTTGATAACCAAGTCCAACTTTTCCATAGGGATTTTCACCGATTAATAAGGCAACAACCACTTTCCCCTCTTCCTTATCTACTCTTTTTAAAAAAGAAGAAAGCAAAGAAACCTTCTCATTAATACTACTTATCCCTTTCAATCTTTCTGCCAACAAAACAACTTCTTTAAGTTTCATCTATTAAAAATAAAATAATTTCTCCTTTTTGTCAAGTTTGATTTCCTATTTTTTTATTGTATAATTTTTAATGAGAAATAAATTTCTTTTACTTTTTCTTTTTATCTTTATAATCGGTTATTGCCAAGAGATTAAAATTGGTTTAGCCCTTTCTGGTGGTGCGGCGTTAGGTTTGGCACATATTGGTGTTTTAAAAGTATTAGAAAGAGAAGGAATTCCTATTTCTTTTATTACTGGTAATAGTATGGGTTCTTTGGTTGGTGGTGTGTACGCTTGCGGCTATTCTGCTTTCCAAATTGAAAGCATTGCTTTAAGTGTCAATTGGCAGGAATTATTTTCTAATGTTCTTCCTTTTGGTAGCCAATATTTACCCGAAAGGCAATTAAGAAATAGATATTTTTTAAATCTTAACCATAAAAATTTCATTCCCTATTTACC
>JBDRVE010000051.1 GCA_039801725.1 candidate division WOR-3 bacterium
AACCGCTATCGAAAAGACTATTGAAACCCAAAAAGAAATAGATAAGATATACGACGATATAGAAACCTCCATTATTAATTTCCCATTAACTTAAATATATAAGGTTTTATATTGACACCAATAAATTTTTAAAATATGAAAAATGGACGATTTTATAAGTTCTTAATTTTCAATAACTTAACTCAATTTTCCAGTTTCCTGTATGGAAACTTTTTCTTTCATAAAAAATTTATATAAGTTATTGAAATTACACAACTTAATTAAATTCGGCCGTTCACATAGGGGGCTATCTACTATATAGCCTTGGAGACGCTTTGGTATTCATTTTTCTATTGATTTTTCTTTATTTTCTTCTAATAATTCTTTTATAGATTTTTTACTTTATTTTCTTAAAGATTTTAAATTAAATTATGATAAGTTTTCTAAAAATATTTTTCTCTTTTATTAAGAGATAGTAAATACCTTTCTTTATTCTCTTATTATCTACGTTCCTTCCGTTAATATCATAAATTTCTATATTTTTATTCTCTTTTATTAAGTTATTAATAAATAAATCGGACTTCTTTCGGCTAATAACAAAATAATCTTTTTCTTCTACTGCTGGCAAGGTTACATAGAAGATTTCTTCTCTTTTATCATTACTTGGGTTTATGTCATTATCTAATCTTGTGGAACATTTGGCGACATATTGACCAGTATCGGAAGCATACCATAAGGAATCAAAGATAATATCAATCTCATTATTAGCACTTATTGCTACTCTTTTCTGAGTCTGCCAGTTATTTATTGTAAAGATAACATCAAACTCTTCCCTTAAATTACCAAAATTTTTTATCCTTGCCTTTGGTTGGATATAACTTCCTTGACCAATATAACCATTTGGTTCAATTATTCTTACTACTCCGACATCTCTTACCCGAATAAATATTCTTCCTTCTTTGAAATTATTTGTTGGTCTTTCATCATTAGCAAGTAAGGTTGTGCATTTATAATACTGGTAATTCCTTCCTTTTAAGGTGCAAGGGTTAAAATAGATTGTTTGGGTATCATTGGGATTTAAAGTAATTGTTTTTATATCAGTATAAAAATCACCACAGGTTAGTTTTACTTGGAAATTCTCTTGAAATTGACCGTAATTTTTTATTAAGGCATTTGGATAGATTATTGAATTAGAGTCACTAATTGAAGGAAAGCCCGAAATCCTTTCAACGCCAACATCGTGTAAAATTCTGATATTTGCTTGGTAATTAAAATTTAGTTGATAACCGATGCCATATTCCCAGTGGGCAACAATTGGTATCAAAGTAAAATTGTTTTCTAATCGCCAATCAAAAGAGTCTTGTCCTTGTGCCTGATTGTTTAAATTTATCTCATAAATTTGGGGTTCTTCTCTTTGATAACCAATAACAATTGCCTTCCAATTAAAGCCATCATCACCATCAAAAGAGATAAATAATTTACCACCACCATTAACAAACTGAATATAATCACAACCACCAGGCACAACCGGTTCGTAAGATACTGAATTTCCCGAAACAGGATAGGAATTATGGGTTCTCATTATTGAAACAGAAGGCCATAGATTACCTTCTTTAAAAAATCTTATTGTATCGGCTCGGCTACCAGTAAAATATCGCCAAATTCCATATTCCTTTAAGGCATCATTAAGAGAACTGTTATAGAAATTTCTTAAAACATAGTCAAAGGCTTCTAAAGTATTATTGCCAGCAATTTGCCCTTGCCTTTCCCAAATTTTTCTTAAACAATCTCTTTCATATTTATCCTCTAAAAACATTGCCCAAATTCCTCCAGCATATTGGAAAAGTCCACCTTGGATAAAAGTATTGATTGGATAATAAGGTGTTGCCAATGGTCCAGGAGAAGTTGATAGATAACTTAGATAACTATTCACCTCTTCAAAGCAGACATCTTCCATCCAAGTTGAGGTGTTCTCATACCAGAAATTATCTTCTCGGCTACTGAAGCGGAATTGTAAAGCATGATTAAACTCGTGAGCACAGACAATTTTTAAGAATCCGCCAATACTTAAATCATTACCAATAGCGATATAAGAAGTAGCACCATTGGGATAAGGATTGGGATAGTTATATTCCGGTGCACAATAACCACCAATACCTTGGGGCATCGCATGGATATAGACATCAAAGCGGTCATCACCACCTAAACCATAATCGGGCGGTGGCGGAGGCCAATTTAAAGTATCAATCTGTTTTGCCCAAGAATAACTAATATAGGAAGCAACCGATTCCGCATAAACTTGGCTTACCGCATCAACACCACTTCTGGTGTAATGAACCCGAAATCTCTCCCTTTCAATATATTCTACTGGACCAGAAAGATTAGGTCTTTGTAATTTTTTTCCTTTCTGGAACTCTAATAGGGCTGGAATGGTATAACACCAATCACCAGTTGGTTTGTCAATCTCTTTGGCAATAACTCCATAAAGACTAAACAAAAATAAAAAAATAAAAAATTTTTTCACAAAAATATTTTAATAAAAAATTTCTAAATTGCAACTAATATTTGACTTTTATTTTTTAATATTTTATAATTATTTTATGGAAATATTTACAATTATTTTAGGAGTAATGTCACTTGTTTTAGCAGTATTCAGTGTGGTTTTGGCTATATATACCATATCTCTTTCTAAAAGAACTGATAAATTAGTTCAAGAAGAAGATAGAAGAGCAAAAGAGTTGATAAGAGAGACGCAAAAACTTATTGAAGAAGGGAATAAGAGAATGGAAGAGATAAATAGAAGAACTCAAGAAATAATTGAGGAGATGAACCGCCAGACCCAAGAGACCTTAAGGCATATTGCTGACTTAATTGTTGCCCATAAATAGTTTTACTTAATTAACCAATTTAATCTCTTTTCATTTAGGTATTCATCAAAGAATCTAATATTTAAAAGAAATTTATTCTTTTCTATCTCTAATAGAAATTCTTCTTCTTTATCATCAAAAATTCCATCGGTAGGCAAGATTTTTTCTTCCTTTTCGTTGTCAAGAGAATAATAAAACCCTTTAATAATTGATAAGGAATCAATAATTTTTATTCTTATTTGATAGCCTTTCTTTTTCTTATCTTTCTCGAAGGATACTAATTTTGGTGGTGTGTTATCAATTAAAAATTCGTTGGAGATGAATGAATCTTTTAATGCTTCTCTTTTTATTTGGGTTATTTCGTCGCTGCTAATTAATTTTATTTTATAATAACCGTCAGGCAAAATTCTGCTATCTAATTTATATTCATTCTCTTTAATATCTTTTGCTAATAGAAACCAATTTTTATCATTTGCTATTTGGTAATATAAGGTATGGATTAAAGAATCATTATTCGGGTCAAAGACTTCATATCTTATTATTTTTATTTTTGGATTTTCTGAATCGGCTTCGATATTAATTGTTTTTATCGTAGGTGGCTGGTTAATATTTTTATAAAAATACCTGATTTTTTTAATAATTGGAGATGCTTTTTCGCCTTTTAATTTTATTAAATATTGAAAATAGCGATTTTCTGGACTTTTTATCTTACCCTCTTTCAATTTTTCAAAATTAGACCAGGTTTCATCGATGATATTATTACTGCCGCTTCTCGTATAAACCTCATAAGAAGAGAATAAAGGTAGATGACTTTCAATTTCCATCTTGCCAAACTGCGAGATAAATTTTAAATCAATAATTGGTGATAAATAATTTCCTTCTTTTGCTAATTCCTTTTTTAATTTATAAATTCTTGGTGGATAACCGGTGGCTAAATAAAGCTCTCTTTCAAAAGCAAGAATTTTGGTCAAGGCTTCACAGTCAAAACCATAAATTAAATAACAATTTTTTTCCGGAATGATTTTATATAAAACTTTGTCACTGCCCGCAACGAATAGGGTTTCTTCTATTCTTGCCAGAGAATATAATGTAGAACAAGAAAAAGAAAAAATTTCCTTTAACTCTTTTTTTATTCTGTCAAAAGAATATAAAGAAGGCATTTTTTTATCAGAATTGGTGATAAAGTATAAAATATTATCTTTGATAACAATATCTTTAATCTCTTCTTCTTCACAATCTAAAAGAAGTTTTAAATCCTTTGGGTTATTAATGGGCAAACTATAAAGATAACCCTTCGGAGAAGTACCAATATATAAAGTCTCTTTATAAAAATTTAATGCTGAAATATTTTCATCAGGGATTTCTTGTAAAATCTTATCTTCTTTTTTACCAATTTGGTAGATGATTGCTGGATAAGATGTTCCAATAAAGATATTTTTATTAAAAGAAATCATTTTCAAAATGTTGCTTGCTGGAATTTTATATTTTTTGATTATTTTATTATCTTTTAGTTGGAAGATTAAACTTTCGGGCGAGAGTCCAAAATATAGGTATTCTCCATCGGTAGTTAAAGAAAAGATGTTTCCCTCTTTTTCTTCGTAGATTAATTTCTCATCAAAATAAACCTTCTCACCGGTGGTTAAGAAAATTCCTTTTTGAGAAACAGTAAAATCATAGATATAGACATCTTCAATTTTTAAGACCTCTTCTATTGTTGGCGACAAATAAATCATTGAATCTTTATCAATCATTATTTGGAAATTTCTTTCACCCTTTAAGAAAAATAAGAGAAAAATTAAAATCTTCATTTTTCCTCCTTAACTTCAAAGGTTAAAATTTTAGAATTGGTAATAAAATAGTTAAAAGTGTCTTCCTTTTCATAACAGATAGTAAAAGGAGAGGTTTCGGAAAAGCTTTTCTCTTTTAATCTTTTTAGTGATAACGGTAAGGAATAGCCCAAATCTTTTAACATTATTCCCTTTGCTTGGGAATAGATAGCCAATTTTAGCAGGTTCCCTCTTTTTCTCTTTTTAATATTTTCTAAAAGTTTTGAGAAAGATTTTTCTTCCTTTTGAGGAAAAATAGCAAAGAAATCATCGGGATTGCCAACAAAAAGAAAGTATTGGGCAGGAGATAAATCAATTTTTAAACTTATCTCTTTATCAAAAATTCTACCTTCCAAATCTTGGAAAGTTATTTTAACTTTTAATTCATCTTTTATTAAAAAACGGGTTTTATTTAAAGTGATATCTAAGATTTTTGCTGCTCTTTTTTCCGGGATAATTTCACTTTCAATTTCGCACTCCTTTATTGTTATCTTTTCTAAGGGATTTTCCAAAATAGTTTTTAAGTCATTATAAAAATCATAAAGTTCCCAACTTCTTGGTTCATCGCTAATACTTATTTTTTCATAAATAAACTCTTCTTCTCTATCTTTAAGAAGGAATTTTAATTTTATTTTATTTTGGATAGTATAGTTAAGAAGGGTTTTGGTAGTAAAAGAAGAATAAGAAGAAGAGAGACAGATAGGTAATAAAAAGGGAATTAATTTATGATGGTTACAGATTTCATAGTTAAAAATCTCTTTTTTATTTTCATTGGTAATTTTTATTCTTACGGGAATTTTCTTTGCCTTTTTATTTAAAATTCCTTTGATTGCTGTTTGGTAATCGTAGTTTATAACACCAATTTCTTTTACTGGCGAGAAGAGTTTAAAGGAATTATCATAGGCGGGCATTATACAATGGATTTTCCCTAAGACCAAAGGCAATTCTAATTCACCAAAATTAAATAAGGGATGACCAAAGGCATAAATAGTATCCTTATTAATATAAGTTAATGTGCCAATCGCTGCTGCTTTCAAATCGCCATCAATAAAAGTTGCGCCCACGGCATAACCCAAGGAAGGTTCAATTTCAATATCTTCCTTTTCTCCTTTGCCCATTGGTAGAAATATTGGTTTGATATTTTCTGGAAAGATTTGTTTGAAAAGTTCTATTGCCTTTTTATCTAAATTGCTACTTAAAGCGATGGGAAGGGTATAATTTCTTATTGGTAAATTCCTTCCTTTTGGAAAACTTTCTGGATAGAGCATTTCGTAGATTGGCGTAATACCACAAATTGGCTCTTTCTGGAACTCCCAAGCATAAGCAACCGCACCAATCAATTTATTATTAATAAATACCGGACTTCCTGACATACCGCTAACCACACCACTATTCTCTAAATTCTGTTTTGACAATTTAGCAATAATTAAATTTCTTTTTGGCTCAACATCTTTCATCACATCAATAATCTCGCATTCAAAGGTATCAGGTAAAATACCAAAAAAAGTAGAAAGACCATAACCTTTCATTTTTTGTTTTATACTATCTAAATCCATTATTGGCATATTAATTATTAAAAAAATTATCAGAACTCCCATCTCTTTCCCCATTCATTTAAGAAGACAAACTCTTTTAATTCCTTTCTCTTTCTACTTTGGGCAAAGGTTTTAATTGCCTTTCCTAAAAGATTCTCTTCTTTGGGATAACCCAATGGTGTCAAGGCAATAATTCTAAAATCCTTTGGTATTTTTAAGATTTCTTTTAAGTATTCCTCGTCAAAACCACCAATCCAACAGGTTCCTAAACCTAAAGCAGTAGCCGCTAATATGAGATGCTCCATTGCGATTGCGCAATCAACTAAAAAATAGTCAAGACCGGCACGGGTTCCTGATAATTCCTTTTTAGAAACCAAAATAATAATTACCGGTGCTTTCTTTAAAAAGATATTAATATTCAAAGTTAATGGTCGGAATTCAGAAATCTTTTTTATCAATTCCTTATCTTTCACCACAATAAAATACCAAGGTTGACGATTCTGCCAAGAAGGTGCTAATCTGGCTGCTTCTAAAATTTTCTTTATCTTTTCATCTTCAACTTCCTTATCAGAAAAATTTCTTACCGAATGGCGAGCAGAGATAGCTTCAAAAAAGTCCATTATCTTAATATCCGACCTATCCGCTCCCAACGAATTTTAAAAGGGGAGAAGATAATTCTTAATAAATTGGGACCGGCGTCGGATGAAAAATAGATAACCAAAGGTTTTCCTTTCAGATATTTGATATGTAAAGGTCCCCAAAATCGGGAATCTTCGGAATTATCTCGGTTATCGCCCATAACAAAGATACAACTTTCGGGAACGACGACTGGCCCAAAATTATCTCTCACCAATATGCCATAATTTTTATCTTTAATAAAAATTAAATCCTGCCACATTTTTGTAAATTCTTCCATACTTTTATTGTTAATTCCTGGTGTTGTAAAATAATCTTTATGAACAACATAGGTATCCTGTTGTAAGATGCCATTCACATAAAGTCTTTTATTTCTAATTTCTACGGTATCACCACTTAAAGCAACACACCTTTTAATAAAATTCCTGGGCGCATAATAGACGAAGAAATTTCTTTCTTTTGACCAATAAAAGGGTAGTAAAGGAAACCATTTGGGGAAAATCCTTACATATTTCTCTTCTGGTTGGGGCATATCTGGATCAACAGGATAACGAAAGACAACAATATCACCCCTTTTTGGTTTGCCAGTTTCAATAATTACTTTATTAGAAAAAGGTAATTTTATACCATAATCAAATTTGGTAACAAGCATAAAATCGCCAACAAGAATTGTATCTTCCATTGAGCCGGTTGGCACCATAAAGGCTTCTAAGAAAAAGGCACGTAAAAATAAGACTACCGCAATTACCGGTCCCCAAGAAGAAAGAAATTTTTTCATATTTCCAAATTATAATAAGAGATATTTAAAAGTCAAATCCTTTTAAATAAGATATGTGCCTCTCCTAAAAATTACAGAAGAGGCACCTATTTCCTAATTGTTCTTTTACATTAAAATAAGTTTTCTTGTCGCCTTGTATTCTTTGGCGGTAAACTTGAGAAAGTAAACTCCTTTTAAAGGTTTATCAGGTGAAAAGATAAAAGAATAAATTCCTGGCTTCTGCTTCTTTACATAAACCTGCTTCACAATTTGACCAATAGGATTGTAAATAACAATAGAAACATCACATTCTTCAGATAAAGAATAAGAAAGCAGAGTTTTTCTTGTAAAGGGATTTGGTTTTGGTGGAAAAAGTTCAGTTTTTAGCGGTAATCTTTGAGATAAAACCTCTTCTTTTATTCCAACCATC
>JBDRVE010000052.1 GCA_039801725.1 candidate division WOR-3 bacterium
GAAAGGTTTAACTTTTGATGAGTATCAAGATGAGAAGTGGTGGCGTATAAGGAAGCATTTAAAGGCGATGAGGGAAGTTGGCATTCCGATAGCAAAAGACCTTGTTGATAAGTATCGTCTTAATGAGATTTTAGAAGGTGATGAAGAGAGGCAATAATTCAAAAGATTATTCTTTGTCGTATAAGAAAGGGATAAATTTTCCAAACTTGGCAACAAAATAAAGATGTTTAAAGAGATTACCAAAATTAAGAAGATATCAATTTTAAAATGGTTTATTTAGGTAGCAAAGAAGTAAAAATTTTTGTATAATTAAATTAGTGAAATGGTAGCAATTTCTTTCTTCTCTTTTCTTTTGAATGCGATAATTTCGGGTTATGTTTATGATTATGAAACAAAGGAACCTCTGATTGGTTGTAATATCTATTTAGAAAACACAATCTATGGAACAACAACAAATAAAGAAGGTTATTATATCTTACAAATTCCCGAAGGAAAATATAAAATTGCTTTCTCTTATATTGGCTATCTCGAAGAGAAAAGGGAGATTTCTCTTAATAAGGGAGAGGTTTTAAAGTTGAATATCTATCTAAAAAGAAGTCCATTAACTTTAAAAGAGGTAATCGTTGAAAGTAGAAAGGCAAGGATGAAGGATGAAGTAGGAATTAGTAAGGTTGAGATTATGGATAAAGATATAAAACTCTTTCCAAGGCTTTTCTCTTCTGATTTCTTCCGTTCTTTACAGGTGTTTCCTGGTGTTTTGATGGCGACCGATTTCTCTTCGGCGTTATATGTTCGGGGTGGTGGTGCTGATCAGAATCTAATATTGGTTGATGGAATAAATTTTTATAATCCCTATCATCTTGGTGGCTTTTTGGGAACTATTCCTAATGAGATTATTAAACAGGCAGATTTTTATACTGGTGGCTTTTCAACCGAATATAGCCAAAGACTTTCTTCCGTATTAGATATCACCTTAAAAGAAGGTAATAAATATAAAAGAAATTTAAACTTAGAAATAAATAACCTTTTAACAAAAATAATCTTTGAAGGACCGATTATCAAAGAGAAAAGTAGTTATATCCTTGCTTTTCGAAGAACCTATTTTGACCAATTTCTCAAATTACTTAAAATCAATTTTCCCTATTATTTCTTAGAAGGATTTTTAAAAACCAATTATGAAATAAGCCAAAAGGGAAAATTATTTTTTACCAACTTCTTAACTTATGATAACTTTAACTATTCTGATTTATCATTATATTTTAAATGGGGGAATTATCTATCTTCACTCTCTTATCTTTATAGTTTCTCACCAAAACTCTTTGTAAAATCTTTTCTAACCTTCTCTTATTATCATTATTATATCAATTTTTATAATAACTTTGTCTATGTTAATAATTGGGTAAGGGAGTTTTCATTGAAAAGTGATTTTAATTATTATCTTGCCCATAACCATACATTAAAATTTGGCATTGAAGGAAAGTTAAGTGATTTCTATTATGATACCAAGATGATGGGTGGCATAAAGTATGATATTTTGGGAAAACCAAGAAATCTATCTTTTTATCTAAGTGAACGGAGTGTTTTATATAATAATAAACTGATCTTAGAGAGTGGTTTAAGACAGGATAACCAATTTACCAGTTATTATGGCAATCGCTGGTATAAGGTAATTGATTTTCGCTTCTCTTTGAAATATTTTCTTTTAGAATTGACATCATTGAAACTATCTTTTGGTAGTTATTCCCAATTGATTACCGCCTTATTACCGGAATTTCAACCAATTCCCTTTTTATATATCTGGATACCAACCTTTGGACCCTATTCACCCCAAAAGGCATATCACAATATCTTTGGCTTTGAAACCTATCTATTAGAAAATATCTATTTTAGTATAGAACCCTATTATAAATATTATCCCTTAATTTATGAATATAACGAAAACTCCGACCCCTTTAATATTGAACCAACTTTATTGAAGAAAGGAAAGGCAAAAGCCTATGGTCTTGATATCTCAATAAAAAGAGAAGCAGGTAATTTCTTAATCTATCTTACCTATTCTTATGCTTGGGTAAAAAACTATTTTGATAACTTATCTTATCATCCTTTTTATGACCGCCGGCATAATTTAAACTTAATAATAATTTTACCTTTCTTTCTTAATAGTAATCTCTCTTTTCGCTTTGCCTTTTATACTGGCACACCTTATACCGAAGTCCTTTCTCGCTATCGTTATTATTTTTATCGCTATTTAATTGATGATTGGCGCTATTTCTGGTTTGAAGATTATGGGAAAAAGAATGCTAGTCGCTATCCCAATTACCACCGCTTAGATTTGAGTTGGGAAAAAGAGATAAAGAGATTGAAAATAAGAATTGACATCTTCAATTTATATAACCATAAGAATTTCTTATTTTACTACTACGATTATCACTATGAGCCACCAGTAAGAAAGGTATTTTATCAACTACCAATAATTCCATCATTATCAATTGAGTATGCTTTCTAAGAGATTTTTATATCTACTATTTATTATATTATTGGTATCCTGTAAAAAGAACGGGATTGAAAAAGAGTGGGAAAGAAAGATATACGCCTATTGTATATTAAATCCCAACTACGGAATGGTTAAATGTCTTGTTGATAGTAATTATTCTATTGAAAAAGAGGTAAAAAGTATGGGCATTACTGATGCCACTGTCTTTATTGTCAATGAAGAGAATAAAGATACTTTAAGATTAGTAGGAGGATATTATACTCCTTATTATCATTTTTATGTGGGATATAATTGGAATCGGCAACGTCGAGAGCCCTTTGTCAAACCATTAAACACCTATTCCCTTTGGGTAATCTTCCAAAAGGATACCTTAACAAAGACAACAAAAATTCCTGATACCTTCTCTTTTATCTTTCCGAAAGATGAAGATACTCTGCTTTATGATACCTTTAATTATATTTATTGGCATAAAAGTAAAGGTGCCTATGTTTATGTCCTTTTTGTCTTTAAATTACCAAAAGATACTATAGCCGATTATTTTCCTTTATTTACCCAAGATACCTTTTTAGAAATAAGAGAAATTAAAGAAGGGCTATTTGATACTACTGGTTTTTATGAGTTAAAAGTTTATGCTTGGGATTATAACCGTTATCAATGGGCAATAAAGAGAAGCGAACTTGATACCTTATATCACGGTTATGGCCATTTCTCTTCCCAAACGGATGATAGGATTGCTATCTTTGTTAAAAGAGATTAGGCAGTCTCTGGCAAAAACCCATAATTTTTAGAAGAAAACCAAGAAGATATATCAGTAGTTTTAAAAAGCATTCTCTTATAAGAAAGATTTAAGATAAGCACCGGCAGTCCTAATAACGGAAAACGATAGCCCAAAGAGAATACCCTTTTAAAAATATTCTTATAAGAATAGAATTTATACCAACAATAGTCAAGACCTTCTTGTAATCTTTCAATTGTCATATTCTTCGGTTTGAAGACCGCATGACCGCAATCATAAAGTCGCCAATCATAAGTAATAATTCGATTCTCTTCCATCAATCTCTTCTGTAATTTTGTTCCGGGATAGGGAGTTAAAATTCCAAAACTGGCTAATGCCATCTTAGACTTAAAAACAAAATCCAATGTCTCATCAAAAATATCAGGGGTATCGCTATCCAAACCAAAGATAAAACTTCCTTCAATCAATATCCCTTCTTCCTGAATTCTTTTTATCTTTTCCAAAAGAGTTTTTGCCTTCTGGTATCTTTTATTTACCTCTTTTAAACCAGCCTCACTAATACTCTCAATACCAATAAAAAGTCCCGAACAACCACTTCTTTTTGCCAATCTTAATAATTCCAAATCATCAGCAATTGTTAATGATGCCTGACCAAGCCACCTAATTTTCAAAGGAATAAGTTCATAAAATAATTTCTTAGCAAATCTCTTATTGCCCATAAGATTATCATCTAAAAAACCGATCAAGGGATGGTTTATCTCTTCAATCTCCTTAATAATATCTTTTATCTCCCGATTACGAAAGGAACGACCAAAGAAAAGAGAAACCGAACAGAAATCACAATCATAAGGACAGCCACGAGTCGCCTGCAAAATAGAAGTAAAATAATAACCTTTATTTTTAAAAACCTCTCTTTTCGGAGATACAATATCCTTACTCTCTACCCTTTTTCCATAATAAATCGGTTTCAATTCCTTTCTTTTAAAATCCTCAATCACTTCTTTCCAAACATATTCTGCTTCGCCAACAACTACACTATCACCATATCTCAATGCCTCTTGCGGTAAGATTGAAGGATGGATTCCGCCAAAGATAACCTTGGCACCCACTTGTTTAAAATTCTGGGCAATCTTATAAGCCCGCGGTGCCGTTGCCGTCATCACAGTAATGCCAACTAAATCGGCACCACATTCATAGTTGATATCTTCTAAATTCTCATCCACATAACAAACTTCTACATCTTCTGGTGTCAAGGAAGCAAGAATTCCCAAAGATATTTGGGGCATCCGAAAGGCTTTTCCTTTTAATCTCCGTTCTTTCTCATCTTCCATCGCTGGCACTACTAATAATAATTTCATAACACCCAATTATAAGCCCAAAAAAGATTAAAGTCAAAAGAAAGAGAATATTGATTTTTTTTCTAAATTATGTTATAATTAATCAATCTGAGGAAGTTAATTGTCTAAATGATTCGTTTACTGGCTTCCAACAGGGGTGGGGTTGGAAGCCAGTTTTTTATTGACATAAAAAAATTTTTTTAATATATTTAATTAATGATTTTTCTCTTCCTTCTCTTTTTTCAAATTGGTGAAGAAATCTTAGTAAATGACGACACCATTGGCGGTGCTCCTCAATATTATCCGGCAATTGCTATGGATAGTTCTTTTAACTTTTATGTTATCTGGGAAGATTTCCGAGCAAGTGATTATGATAACGACCTCTATTTACAGAAATTAGATCTTTTTGGTAACAAAATTGGCACCAATATCAATCTTATTGAAGACCAACCATCAAGAAATATTTGGAATTATGTTACTGGCAGCGGTGATATCGCAATTTCTAAAGATAAAATTATTGTGGTTTATCCTGATGGAAGAAGAGGCGATGTTGATATTTACTGTCAATTTTTTAATTTAAATTTGGAGCCAATTTCACCAATGATTATCTTAAATGATGATGGACAAAGAGTATTCCAAACTTTTCCCAAAGTGGCAATCGCCCAAAATCACTATATCTTTGTCTGGGAAGACCAGCGCGAAGAGAAAAGAACAATATATGGTCAAATCTTGGATTCTAACTTCAATCCTATTTCTGCCAATTTTCGCATCAGTGAAATTACTGGTTATGAGCAGTTTCAACCGGCAATCAGTGCTTATTGTGGAAGTTTTATTGTCACTTGGACACAAAAAATGGATAATAGATGTTATCTTTATGGTAGAAGATTTACAAAAACTGGTATTCCCTTAGGAAATAGTTTTCCGATTTTCCCTTTCTCTGCTAAAAATTCTTTTTGCGTAATGGATAAAAATGGCAACTTTTTTGTGGGCGGTGAAGAAGAAACCGGTACTTACCGAAATATTTATCTTGTTCTTTTTGATTCTACTGGTCAACAATTGACTTCACCAATTCTTATTAATGATACTTTTCCAATAAACTGGGATAGACAACCAGCAATTGCTACTTTACCCGATCGAAGAAAAAGTATTATTGTTTGGTGTGATACCCGCGAAGGTTGTAAGATTTATGGTCAATTTATTGATTCCTTAGGTAACCCAATTGGTAGTAATTTTCCTATTTCTAATCTCTCACCTGGTCAAAGAACTCCCAAAGTAGCGCTCGCAAATGAAACCCTTTATTTAGCAGTTTGGGAAGATTCCCGAGAGAATAATCCTGATATTTATGCTTCCCATCCGCTAAGAAGAGATTTTAAGGTTAACGACGATTTTGCCTCCTCTATTCAAGATTTTATGTCCGTCGGAATTGATGAGTTGGGCAACTCTTTAGTAATTTGGATGGATTATCGCAATGGCACAAACGACCCTGATATTTATGGACAATATTTTGATAATTTAGGAAACAAAATTGGCAATAATTTCCGAGTCAATGACGATAATGAAGGGAATGTTCAAATCTTTCCTTTTTTAGCAGTTAACAGAAAGGGAAAGGCGGTAGTAGTTTGGCGAGACAATCGGGACGGAAATTATAATATTTATTGCCAAATTTTTGATGAAAATAGACAAAGAGTGGGAAGGAATTTTCGAGTAAATCAAGAAGAAAATACCTCTTGGCCCTTCGTTTCGATAAATGATTCGGGCGATTTTATAATTGGCTGGGAAGGTGGCGAAAATCCCCTACCTTATTGTCAACTTTACCGTAAAGATGGCCAACCAATTGGCAGTAATTATCAGATTGCCGAAAGAGGTGGTTGGGTATTTCCCGTTATTGATAATGAGAAAAACTTTTGGGTTGTTTGGAACGATCGTGGTTGGGTATATCTAAGGAAATTTGATTCGCTCTACAATCCTTTAATACCTCTTATAAGGGTTAATTCTTTAAATAATGGGGTATGTCCATTTATAACCAAAGATACTACTGGTATTATTTGGGTTTCTTGGATGGATGATCGGAGAGGTTTTCGGTGGGAGATTTTTGGTAGAAGATGTAATGAAAATGGGGTTATTGGTGCTGAATTCAAAATCAATGACGACAATTTTATTTGTGAACATTGGTTTCCCCTTTGGAGTTATGACGGTGATACTACCTTATATGTCACTTTTACCGATTTCCGAGAAGAAGGAAATTTAAATGTAATGGCTCAAAAGTTTCACATTAGTGGTCGAAGGATTGGCAAAAATTACTGTATCCATAATGACCCTTATCCTTATGTCCATCAATGGGCTTGGAAGAGTTGTGCTGCTAACCAAAATTACGTTGCCTATACTTGGGAAGATAACAGAAATTTGAGAAGTTGGGATATTTATTTTAAATTGGTTGTTAACCAAATTGGTATTAGTGAAAATTCAGAAACCGTTGATAAATTAACCTTTCCGAGTGTCTTCTTAAAAAGGGAGCAGATAAAAGTTATTAAAAATTATTTTGATACCCCTTTTATTTATGACAAAAATGGAAATTTAGTAGAACTAAAAGATTTAAATAAAATTCCCCAAGGAATCTATTTTCTCAAAGAGAAAAAAGGGGCAAGAAAGATTATTATTTTTTAACTCGGTGGTTTAAATAGATATTTTCCCAAATGGGTTTGGTAAGATTCTCTAATTCTTTATCGTAATTTGCCATCTTCTCTACATATTCTTTGGCATCTAAACTATCGACGGGCGCATAATCAATCGGTCTGGCTCCAAACTCTTCTATCATCTTTTTAGCCGTCAAAAAATGGTCTCTTATCGGACAAGGTCTTAACCAATCACCGCTAACCTTTCCGCCCGATAAAAACCCATAACCCTTCTGCCAATCTCTTATCGCCTTGAAAAAAGGTGTAAATAAAACATCATTTATCGTCCCACCTTGATTGTAAATATCTATTATATTACTCACCGCATACGGGAAAAAAACACAAGGCGCACAATCCCCATGCCAATTAATATGAAAATATCCACCCTCCCTTCCACCAGCAATACAACCATGCGAAGTAGTTCCGTGATTCCAGAAATCGGCAAGCATTATCTTCTTCTTCCTTACTATCTCCCAACTCCTCTGCCACATCCATACCCGCTGCTTCGGCGTCGGCATTAAACTCGGATCCGCATCTCGACCAATCG
>JBDRVE010000053.1 GCA_039801725.1 candidate division WOR-3 bacterium
TAGAGAAAGGGGTTATTCCGATAAATTTATCGTCTAAATATACCTCTCCCCAAGGAATAACATTAATTTTTAAATAACCTTTTAATCTCTTTAAATTAAAAAATAGGGATAGGGTTTCTTTTCCTTTCAAATTTATTACCGTTTCCAACTTACCAAAGGAATCATTCAAAATCGTCAATAAATAACTCTTTGGTTCTAATTTTAGAAATTCCTTTGTTGGTGTGGTAAATAGATAATTGTTATCTAAATAAATTTTTCCCCAAGGCTCACAGTTGACGAAGAGATAAGAAAAAGAAGTTTCGGAAGATATTTTTTTAGGAATAGAAAGGGTCTCCCTTATTTTTCTTTCTTTCTCTTCTTTTTTAAAACCAACCTTTTCTAAAATTGTGTCGATCTTTTTCGTTGTCTCGTTTAAAAAAGTTTCTTCTTTTAATATTATCTCTTTTCTTTTGGGAATTAAAAAGAAAAGGCTAACAAGAAAAGAGAGAAAAATTATCGGTATTAAAACATATATTAAACTTAACCTTTTCTTTTTTCCTTTCTTTTCTTCTTTTATGCTTTCTTTTCTTAAAAATAGATAATCACTAAACTCCTTTTGGTTCGGTAGAGTTATTTCTTTTTTCTTGATATAATCTTCAATCTCATTAATAATTTCGGAAAAATTCTTATATCTTTTCTCTTTCTTTTTATAGGTTGCCTTTTTTAATATTTTTAAAAAATCCTCATCAATATCTTTTAATATTTCTTTTAAATTTAATTCTTGTTTATTTAAGATCTTTTGGATTGTTTGGGTATAAGATTCAGAGAAAAAGGGATTAGAAGAGGAAAGGGTTTCAATTATCGTAATTCCTAAGGCATAAATGTCAGCCCTTTCGTCAAGTTTCTCACCTAAGCATTGTTCCGGTGGCATATAAGCAGGGGTGCCAATAATCATTCCTGGTAATGTCAAGTCTTTCTCTTCTTTTTGATAAGCCAATCCAAAATCGCCGATTTTAATTAAACCATCTTCCCTTATTAAAATATTAGAAGGTTTTATATCCCGGTGGATAATATTCTTTTCGGAAATAATTTTTAATATTTTTGCCAATTGGTAAAAAAGATAAAGGGTATAAATAAAATCCAATTTTTTTCGCTCTTTCAAAATCTCTTCTAAACTTTTACCTTTTACATATTCATAGACAATATAATATTGGGAATTAAAAAAACCATAATCATAGATTTTAACAACATTCTCAATATCCAGATTTGCTAATATCTTTGCTTCCCTTTCAAACCTTAATAAAAAATCCTTCTCTTTATCTTCCTTTATTTCCAAAATCTTTAATATTACATGCCTATTTAAAAATCTCTGGATTGCCAAATAGACGGAAGTATTTAATCCCTTTTTTATTAATTGGATAATTTCGTATTTATCAGCAATTATCATTCCAATCCCAATTCCTTTAATCTATTATATAAAGTTCTTCTTGAGATTCCTAAAATCTTTGCTGCTTCACTTCTATTTTTATATATCTCTAAAACTTTTTTCAAATATTCCCTTTCCTTTTCTTTTAGATAATCGTCCAATCTTTTAATCTTAAAAAGTTCTTCTTTTTCCCTTTCTTTTTCTTCAATTAAATCATTTATATTAATAATTTCCCTCTCACATAAAGCAACTGCGCGGGCGATCTTATTTTCCAATTCCCTCACATTTCCTGGCCAGTTATAATTTCTTAAAAATTCAATTACCTCTTTTGAGAAACCTTTTATTTTTTTATTCTCCTTTTCGGAAAATTTCTTTAAGAAATAATTGCTTAAAATAATAATATCTTCCTCTCTTTCTCTTAAAGGTGGCAAATTAATTCTAATAACATTTAATCGGTAATATAAATCTTCGCGGAAATTTCCCTTTTTTATCTCCTCTTCTAAATTTTTATTAGTTGCCGCAATTATTCGGCAGTCAACATATCGCTCTTCGGTTTCGCCAATTCTTCGGAATTTTCCTTCTTGTAAAAATCTTAATAATTTTGCTTGAATGGATAAAGGAATATCAGCAACCTCATCTAAAAATAATGTGCCACCATCCGCCTCTTCAATCAATCCCTTTTTATCATACAAGGCACCGGTAAAAGCACCTCTTTTATAACCAAAAAGTTCTGATTCTAATAAAGTTTCCGGCAAACCACCGCAATAAATTGGAACAAATTTTTTATTTTTTCTTTGAGAAGAATAATGTAAACTTCTTGCGACCAATTCTTTTCCGGTACCCGTTTCACCAATAATTAAAACTGGTAAAGAAGAGTTTAAAACCTTTCTCATTATGGTAAATACTTCTTGCATCTTTTTTGATTGACCAATAATATTTTCAAAATAATATTTTTCGGAAAGTTCGGTTTTCAAATAGACATTCTCTTTTAATAACATCTCTCTTAAATAGGCGTTTTCAATTACCAAACTTGCCTGATTAGCATAGGCAATCAAAAACTCCAAATCACTTTCCGAAAATATTCCTTTTTGGCTATGAGAATCAAGATATAAGGCACCTAACAATTTATCTTTAGAAATTAAAGGGACACACATTACTGACTTAATTCCATAAGAGATAACACTCTCTTTCGCACTAAATTTCTCGGAATCTAAGGCGCTATGTAATAAAATTGGTTCTTTCTTTTCCAATACTTCTTTGATGACACTGTGGGAAATTTCAGAAGCATCGCCACTAAATACCATTGGCACAAATTCTTCCTTTTCTTTTAAAACAATTACCCCTCTTTCGGCATTCAATTCCTTCATTATAATTTGCAAAGTATTCTCTAATACCTCTTTATAATCTTGTAAGGAATTTAATTGGGCAATAATCTGATAAAGGGTCTCTAAGGCTTTTCTTTCCAGCATAATTTTTTACTAACTACTTCAAATAACGCTTCTTTTGATAACGCCTGATTATTATACTCATCTCTTATTCCTACCCGCCAGAGATAGAGACCATCAATTAAAGAATCATTAATAATCACAATGGTATCATTTTTAGGAATTAAACTATCTTGATAACAAAGAATCGGAAATCGGTTGTTTAATAAATAATAAACTTTTATAAAATAGGTATAGGAAAAATAAAGAGGTGGCTGGGAAAAGATTAAAGTAGGTTTAAAAGAAGTCACCTCACCATTAATTGGTGAAATTGGTTCGGGTAATTCTCGAATAATTCTTATTAATGGTGGTGTTTGATAGATTAAAGTATCAGAAAAATTGGAAACCAAATAAATTAAAAAACTTTTACCTACCAAATCATCAAAATTATAATTAACCCTTTCCGCAGTTATCGTCCTTTCATAAATTTGGTTTTTTAAATGGTTTAGATAAAAGGTATCCTGCGTGGTTAATAAAAGATAAACTTCTTTCAAATTCTCATCAAAGATTTCACAGTTGATATTTAAAGATAAAGATTCCGGCAAAATAAATCGTTCTTCATAATAACTTCTTAGTTGACAATTTTTTAAATAAGGTAAAGGTTTTAATTTAAAGTATAACGTTTCAATTTGGTAATTATTGATTTTTTTATAAAAATTTAATTTTTGATAATTTTCTTTATAGATACTAATAAAATAGGAATCTAAAGGAATGTCAATAAACTGAAAAAAGCCATTAGTATCGGTTTTGGTAATTAGTAGATTTCTATTCTTTTCGCCAAAAATACTTATTTTCACATCTTTGATCCCCTTTTCCTTATTATCCAAAATATAGCCTAAAAGGGTTCCAGTATTTTTGTAATATTTACTTTTTGGATCATAGACGCTATCTCTTTCGGGAGAACAGAAAAGAATTAATAGAATAAGAAAGAGAAGAAACATTTGTTAAATTATATCTTGAAATATTTTTTTGGTCAATTATAATAAAATATGATTCTGGCGATCAGACCAAGAGATTTAGAAACAATTGCTATTTTAGAAGAAGTAACTTATGGTCCCGACCGCGAGGATTCTTCTATCCACATCAGTATTCCCATAATTCTTGGTTGTTGTCAAGATAAAGAAGCAGTTATTAGTGTTACTACCGATTTAATCAATTTTTCGCGCCGCTACCAGCATTCAGCTGCTTGGTTTATTCCCGAACAACTAATAAAAGAGTTGGAAGCAGCCGAAGATATGATAACTTCGGACAATCCGGCTTATGGTGGTATATTACTCTCACGAGAAATAGATAATTATCATATGCAAGTGAGGTTGATAAAACAGTTTGGAATGTATACTGTTGATGTGAAATGGCATAATGATCGGATTGGTGATGAGTATTCCTTACAACAATACTATGCTTATTTAAAACTGCGACCAAAGATTAAAAATTTTGAATGGGAGAGATTAGATTTTAATAAAAATTCCTTTTCGGTGGAAATCAATTTTCCTCATTGGAAGGAAGAAATAGAAAAATTAAAAAGAGAATTATTTTTATCTTCCTTAGATTTGGATTTAAACTACGAGGTTCCTTATTATTTATTTAATAAAATAAAAACAATTGGTCAAGATAAAGAACTACTGCGGCGGGCGGACTATTATTATAATGAAAGAAAAAAAGAGATGTATGTCGAGATTATTTTATGGAATTATCAGATTAAAAAAATGACTTTGGCAATAACCAATGATAAAGAAAAGGGAAAAGAAGAATTGGTTATTAAAGAAGAAAAAGATTTTGATTCTGAGGTATTTGATTTTTTAAATTCTTTTATTAATTTTTTAAAAGAAGAGATTAATCTAATTGAGGAACGTCGTAAGAAATATTTTGCGGAAAGACCAGTTTATGGTCAGAAATAGGTTAATAATTGAGGGAGGCAAAAAATTAAAAGGTGAAATAGAAATTGGAAGCGCCAAAAATGCTGTTTTACCGATTCTTGCTGCTTCTCTCTTAACCGATAAGAGAGTGATCTTAAGAAATATTTCGTTAGTGAATGATGTTCTTACGATGTTAGAAATCCTAAAGGCAATCGGTTCCCAAATTGAAGTAATAAATAATAATATAATAATCGATAATTCCAATGTCAATTCCTTTTTTCCACCCGATGAGATTGTTAAAAAGATTCGGGCTTCCTATTATTTAATTGCTCCTCTACTTTTACGTTTTAAAAGAGTAAAAATTGCTTATCCCGGCGGTTGTGAAATTGGAGAAAGACCAATTGATTTGCATATCAAAGGGTTAATGAATTTAGGAGCAAAGGTAATTCCTAATAGTAAATATTTAGAAGGCAAAATAGATAATTTTGTTGGAAAAGAAATTTATTTGTACGGTTTTAAAGGCCCAAGCGTTGGTGCTACTTGTCAGATATTATTGGCAGCCAGCAAGGCCAAAGGAAAAACAACCATTTTCGGTGCTTCTTGTGAGCCTGAAGTTATTGATTTAATAAATTTCTTAAAAAAGATCGGTGTTGAGATTTACGGAGAGGGGACTCCAGTTATTGAAATTTACGGAAAAGAAGATTTAGTTGGCTGTGAATACGAACCAATATCAGATAGAATAGAAGCGGGAACTTTTTTGTGTGCTGGTTTGATTACCGATGGTGAGATAACTATTAAAAATGTTATTCCTCAACATTTAATCATTGTTTTACAAAAATTAAAGGAAGCTGGTGCCGATTTAGAGATAAAAGAAAAAGAAATAAAAATCAAAAGAGGGGAAAAAAAACTTAAGCCTCTAAACATTATCACTTCTTTTTATCCAGGTTTCCCTACTGATTTACAAGCGCAATTTACTACCCTTGCTTGTTTAGCCGATGGTGAAAGTATTATTTATGAAAATATTTTTGAAAGAAGGTTTGCCCATTGTCAAGAACTAAAAAAAATGGGTGCTGATATTGAAGTTATTGATAACAAAGCAATAATTAAAGGTAAAAAGAAATTAATCGGCAGCGAAGTGACAGCAACCGATTTAAGGGCATCGGCTAGTTTGGTTCTTGCTGGTTTGGTTGCTGAAGGTAAGACAATAATTAATAATTCCTATCACTTAGATAGAGGATACTATCAATTAGACAAAAAACTTGCCACCCTCGGTGCGCAAATTTCTCGAACTTAGAAAATAGACATTTTCATTAATCTTTCCTCCTTTGTAAGTTATTAGATTTAAATAATTTATAAATATCTCAAAAATTAATAAATTATTCTTTTAAAATAAGTTATTGTAAATCAAAGATTTATTAAATTTTGCAAGGAATTACCAATTTTTTATTTTCAATTCGTTTGACAATAATTATATTTTTAATATACTTTGGTGTTGCCCAGGAGAGACCAATGAATGAAGACCGGGTGCCGAAAATTTTAATACAATTTTTTAAAAAATTCCCTGATATAACCGTTAAAAAAATAGCAAAAAATAATAATTCTTCATTAAGTAGTTTTTATCACAAATGGCCATTTAATCTTACACCAAAAAAATTCCTTATGATAATCCGTTTAGCAAAGGCATTAAAACTTCTTTCTTATGACCATAGAAAGGTGCGAGATGTTGCTGATGAACTTAAATTTTGTGACCACTTTTATTTTTGTAAATGGTTTAAAAAACTTACTGGTCTTACTCCCAAGAAATTTCAGATAAAATACGGTTCTTATTTTAGGAGAAAATTATTTCAAAAGATTAAATTAAAAAATTTTGATATAAAAAATATTTTCTGGATATTGAAAACTTTAGAAAATGATTAAAAAGATAATTTTAATTCTATTTCTTTTTGATATTATAATTAGTGGAAATTTAGAAAGAAGGAAATGTTGGTATTGGGATGGTAGTAATTGGCAGTTGGCGGATACTTCGGTTGCCAAACTTTTCTTAGAAATAACTAATCTCAACGATTCTTGTAATAAAATTGAGTGGAGAATTCCTTATTTTAATATTGTGATTTGCGAACCAACTATCAGAACAAGAACACCAGGTTATTGGAAGACCCATCCTGAGGAATGGCCTGAGCCTTATCATCCGGATGATATTTTTTATTTAAGTGGAGAAACTTACCTACAAGTTTTGTGGCATCCACCAATAGGTGATGCCTATTATATTCTTGCCCATCAATTTATTGCTGCTTTGTTAAATAAAGCAAGTGGTTGTCCAGTTCCGGATGATGTAGAACAAATTCTTATTGAAGCAGACTTATGGTTTCAAACAACAAGACCGCCGATGAAGCCGAATTCCCAAGAAGGTAAAAAGGCAATAAGATGGGCAGAAAGATTAGATATTTATAATAATACGGGAAGATAAAATGGATAAGATTTTAGTAAATTTAGTAAAAAAGTCTAATTTCCTCCTGGCAGGTTGTTATTTAAAAAACAAATTAAACAAAAAAGGGAGGAAATTATGTTAAAGAAAACACTTCTTTTAGTTGCTTTATTTAGTTTAGTTGCTTTTAGCCAGCAATGGCAAGAAAGACCTTCCTGGTATTGGAATGGCGAATCATGGATTTCCCAATTTGGCAATCCCCTC
>JBDRVE010000054.1 GCA_039801725.1 candidate division WOR-3 bacterium
CCTTTAAAAACCCCAAATTTTTTATCTTCTTCTTCTCTTCATCCGTTAAATAAAACTTCATAAATCCCCCTTTTTATTTAATTTCCTTCTATATATATAACGGATAAGAAGGCAAAAAGGTTACCACCTTTTTTATCTAATCTCATCTAATCTTGGGGCAGATTGCGACGCCAATTTTTATTAGCAGAATTAAAAATAAAAACTGAATTATAAGATAGTTAAGGATAGGTATTCTCTTTTTAAGTTTTTCTTTCCTTGAATTTATCTTATAAATTAATATAATTTTAAATTATGGAGATTAATATCTTGGAGGAGTTTTTTAATATTTGTGATGAGCCGATTTTCAAGTGTATCAATTGTGGTGTCTGTAGTGCCAGTTGTCCGATTAGTAAGTTTATGGAATTAAGTCCCCAGAAACTTATCTTCTATTTAGTTAATAATAAGAAAGAGGTATTAGAAAAGAATACTATTTGGCTTTGTGCCTCTTGTCTTAATTGTCAGGCAAGATGCCGAAAAGATATTGACTTCTCAAGGGTTGCCGATGCCTTACGTCATATTTATCTTCGGGAGATCGCAAGAAAGAAGTGGCTTTTAGAATTGGAAATTGATAAGATAAAAAGAGAAATCCTTACAAAAAGTCCCCAACAACTATTTATTGCCCTCCAAAGAAAATTTGCTTACTATTGATTATGAGGTATTTATATTATCCCGGTTGTACCTTAAAAACTACTGGTAAGGTTTTTGATGATAGTATTAAAGAACTTGCTAAGATTTTGGATATTGAACTTAAAGAACTTACTAATTGGTATTGCTGTCAGGCAATTTATACTCCCCTTAATGATGCTCCTTCTTTAATTTTGGGAGCAATGAGAAATTTAATTGAGACCCAAAGAGAGGATGATAAATTGGTTACTGCTTGTGCTGCCTGTTATAATGTGCTTTTACGGGCACAAAATAGTTATTTTCAAGATCAATTATTGAAAGAAAGGGTTGATGCCTATTTGGAAGAAGAGTTAAGAGAAAGAATTAAAATTATCCATTTCTTTGAACTATTAGAAGAGAAAGTAGAATTATTAAACTCTTTAATTAAGAAAAGAAACTCTTTCTCTTTGGCTTGTTATTATGGTTGTCTCTTGACAAGACCAAAAGGAATTGCCTTATTTTCTAATGATATCAATCCCCAAAGATTAGAAAATCTTTTTAGTAAATTGGGTTTTAATATTATTGATTTTGGTTTCAAAACGCGTTGTTGTGGTTCCTATCTTACTTATACGAAAGAAGAGGCGGTAAAGGATTGTGTGGAAAAGATTGTTTTGTCAATAGAAGAGGCGGCAGGAAATAATAATTGTCAAATTTTAACAACCTGCCCCTTGTGTCAATTTAATTTAGAAAATTACCAAAATAAGTATCAGGTTTTTTATTTTACCCAATTTTTATTATCTTTAATAAAAGGAGATTAAAATGGCAGAGATTAGAATTGGTGTTTATGTGTGTCATTGTGGAATGAATATTGCTGGTGTTGTGGATGTGAAGCGAGTGGTTGATGAGATAAAAAAGATGAAAAATGTGGTGGTGGCGCGGGATTATGTTTATATGTGTTCAGATCCAGGTCAGGATTTGATTAAGAAAGATATTAAAGAGTATAATTTAAATCGGGTGGTGGTTGCTTCTTGTTCGCCACGGATGCATGAGCCAACCTTTAGAAATACAATAAAGGAAGCAGGTCTTAATCCTTATCTACTTGAGATGGCAAATATTAGAGAGCAGGATTCTTGGGTTACCGAAGATAAAGAAGAGGCAACAAAGAAGGCAATCAGTTTGGTAAGGATTGCGGTATTAAGGGCATCTTTATTAGAAGAACTTTATGAAAAGGAAGTAACGGTAATACCAAGGGCATTGGTGATTGGTGGTGGTATTGCTGGTATCCAAGCGGCCTTAGATATTGCCAATGCGGGTTACGAAGTCTATTTAGTAGAAAAGGAGCCTTCAATTGGTGGTCATATGGCACAATTAGAAAAGACCTTTCCGACATTAGATTGTTCGGCTTGTATCTTGACACCAAAGATGGTAGAAGTTACCCAAAATAAAAATATAAAATTAATGACCTATTGCGAAGTAGAAGAGGTTTCTGGTTTTGTTGGCAATTTCAAAGTAAAAATCAGGCAAAAAGCAAGAGGAGTTAATCCTGATTTATGTACTGCTTGTGGCAGTTGTTCAATAATCTGTCCGGTATATGTGCCTAATGAGTTTGATTGTGGTTTAGCCCCTCGTAAGGCAATCTATCGTCCTTTTCCGCAGGCGGTACCTAATGTTTTCACAATTTCCTTTAAAGATTGTGTTCAATGTGGTTTGTGTGAATGGAACTGTGAAAATTTTGCTATCAATTTAAATGATAAAGATAAGATTATTGAGATTGATGTTGGTGCCATAGTTGTTGCTACTGGTTATGAAGAGTTTGACCCACGTCTAAAGCCGGAATTTGGCTATGGTCGGTATAAAGAAGTTTTAACCGGTTTAGAATTTGAAAGAATTTTAAATGCCAGTGGACCAACTTTTGGTGAGATTAAAATAAATGGTAAGGTGCCAAAAAGCATTGTTTTCATCCACTGTGTTGGTTCCCGAGATGAGCAGGTGGGTAACCCCTATTGTTCAAGAGTTTGTTGTATGTACATTGCTAAGCAGGCTCATTTAGTAAAAGAAAGGCTTCCCGATTGTAAAGTTACGGTATTTTACATCGATGTCCGTGCTTTTGGTAAAGGTTTTGAAGAGTTTTATACCCGTGTAAAAGACGAAGGAGTTATCTATCGGCGAGGAAGTCCTTCGGAAATCTATAAAAGAGGAGATAAATTAGTTGTCAGAAGTGAAGATACCATTTTAGGAGAGATTATTGAAGAAGAAGCAGATTTAGTTGTTTTAGGAACTGGACTTGTGCCAAGAAAAGAGACGTTAGAATTGGCAAAAAAATTAAAACTCTCTCTTTCGGCTGATAACTTCCTCTTAGAAGCCCATCCGAAATTGAGACCGGTTGATTCTAATATTGATGGTGTTTATCTTTGTGGTTGTTGTCAGGGACCAAAAGATATTCCTGATAGTGTTGCTCAAGCAAAGGGAGCAGCAAGTAGTGTGATTGCTTTATTCAATAAGCGAGTGGTAACGGTTGAGCCAATCCAGGCTTATGTAAGAGAAGATTATTGTTCGGGTTGTCATATTTGTGAAGGACTCTGTCCCTATTCGGCATTAGAATTTGATAGTGAGAAAAGAGTAATGAGGGTTAATGAAGCCTTATGTCGTGGATGTGGTGTTTGTCCATCAGCCTGTCCTTCGGGAGCGATTGTGATGAGACATTATACTGATGAACAGATTGAAATTCAAGTTGGAGGTTTATTATGGGAAGAGTAAAAATTGTTGGTTTTGCTTGTAATTGGTGTTGTTATGCCGGTGCTGATTTGGCCGGCACTTCCCATTTAAAATATGCGCCCGAAATGAGACTAATAAGAGTTTTATGTTCCGGAAGGATAGATCCCAAATTTATTTTAGAAGCCTTCAAAAGTGGTGCCGATGGTGTTTTTATTGGTGCCTGCCATCCAGGTGATTGTCATTACCAATCAGGCAATTTAAAAACAATCAAAAGAGTGATGCTCTTAAAGAAATATTTAAAACAATTAGGTATTGAAGAAGAAAGGCTTTGCTTAGAATTTATCTCCGCTTCTGAAGGCGAGAGATTTCAAAAAGTAGTAAACCAATTTGTTGAGAAAATAAAAAGTTTAGGTCCCCTCAATTGGAAATAAGATAATAAATGAAAGAAATCACCTATGAAGATTATCTTAATTTTCTAAAAGAGAATGACTATGTTACCATTGGTAAAAATAAGATAAAATTACACAAGGAATGGAAGATAAAAACCTATTCACCAGAGAAAGATTATCAATTAGATTGAGTAAAGAACTATTTAAATTATGAAAGTCTTGGCATTAATTGGTAGTGCCCGAAAAGAAGGAAATACCGCAGTAATTGTTAATAAGATATTAGAAGGGATTAAAGCAAAAAATAAAAAGGCAAAAATAAACTCTTACTTTTTACACGAACTTAATATTAATCCCTGCCAATCTTGCTATTCTTGTATAAAAACCGGTAGATGTGCCCAAAAAGATGATATGCAAAAGATTTATAAATTTTTAAAGGACGGTGATGTTTTGATATTAGGTTCACCAATTTATATGGACTATGTGAGTGCCCAGACAAAACTATTTATTGACCGGCTTTTTCCTTATATCCACGAAAAAGCACCAGAAGTAAATAAAAACTTAAAAGCAATTCTTGTAATCACTTGGGGATGGGATAAAGAAGATGCTTATAATAATGTAATTAAAAATATTGAAAAAGTTTTAAAATGGCATAAGATTAATGTTAAAAAAGTAATAAAAGGTTATGGTTATCAATATGAGAAAACCGAAGTATTAGAAGATAAAAAACTACTTAATTATGCTTATCGGATTGGTTATAATATTTAATCTCTTTTCTTATCTCAATATCAAAGTTAACCATGATTTAACAACCCAATTACAGAATGAATGTCAGATTGTTGTCAATCCTTTAAATCATAATAATCTTTGTTGTATCTGGCGGGATTTTCGGCTTGGTTATCGGCAGGTTGGCATTGCTTATTCCTTTGATGGTGGTTTAAATTGGTATGATACTTTATTATATGAGCCCACCTATCCTTATCAATCAGACCCAGCATTAACAGTTGATAAAGATGGTAATTTTTATGCCTGTGTTTTATCTTTTATTTCTACTTCCCAGCCGAATGGTTTATTTGTTTATAAATCAACGGATGGTGGTAGGACTTGGTCAGAGCCGGTTCCGGTGGTGAATGGTGTTCCCAATGTTTTTGAAGATAAAGAATTGATTGCCTGTGACCGAACAAACTCACCTTTCCAAAATAATTTATATATTGTCTGGACAAGATTTTATGATACAAAAATAATGATTTCCCGTTCTACTGATCGGGGAGCAAGTTGGTCTTCACCCATTCAGGTAAGTGATGGTAGTGCTTCGGTTCAATGGCCCGTTTGTGCGATTGGTCCGAATGGCGAAGTTTATGTTAGTTGGATAAGATTATCTTCACCAAAGTCTATTAGGATTGATAAATCAACTGATGGCGGATTGACTTGGGGAAGTGATATCACAGTTCAAAATGTCCGTTTTGGTTATGGTAATATTAATCCCGATATCTTAGTCTTCTCTTTTCCAGCAATGGATGTTGATATTAGCAATTCACCTTATTCAGGAAATATTTATATTGCCTACATGGATTATGAGCCCCAAACCCAAGCAATGGATATCTATTTCACCCGTTCTACTGATGGTGGTTTGACTTGGTCAACACCAATAAGGCTAAATGATGATTCCTTAAATAATAGAAGAGACCAATTTCATCCTTGGCTAAAAGTAGATAATAATGGTGCTATTCATGTTATCTTCTATGATCGGAGATTAGACCCAAATAATTTACTTTTTGATGTCTATTTAACCTCTTCTTATGATGGTGGATTAACTTGGACACCAAACAGAAGAATAACAACTGTTTCTTCTAATCCCAATCTATTTCCACCACCAACCGATGCTGGTAGATTAGGAGAATATATTGGTTTAGATGCGATTGATTCAACAAAGATTTTTATGGCTTGGTCTGATACAAGAGAAGGTAATCCGGATATTTTTGCTGGTATTCCGGATACCAGTAGTAGTTTTGTTTTAGAAAATAATAAAAAAATAAATTATAAAGAAAGATATGCTAATTATTTTTTGCCTACGGGCGAAAAAATAAAAAATATCAAAGATGTGAAAGGTATTATTTTTATTTTTGAGAAATCAAAAATAATTAAAAAAATTAAATTAAAATAAAAGGAGGAAAGATGAAAAAGATAATCATCCTTTTTATTCTTTTATTATCAATCAGTTTTGCTGTTGATATGGCAGGTAAGGTTGGTATGGGCATCGGAACAAAGAGATTTGGCGATTTACTAAAACCGACCATTTTCTCATTAAGAATTGGTGTATTGTCGGAGTTAGTATTAGAACCTTGGTTAGATATTTCTTCTTTAAAATTCACAGTTAATTACCCAAAAACCGAAGAGTTAGAAGAAAGGGAATATGATACAAGTTTTACAAATAAAGGTATTGGTTTAGAAGGTCTTTATGCCTTAAAAAGTGAGAAAAAGACAAATCTTTATGGTATTTTAGGAATCTATTTAGGAAGGATAGAAATTAAGTATGAAAGCAAGACCAAAGAAGAGAAGACATCTAATTTTGCTTTTATTAACTACTGGGGAATTCCTTTGGGAATTGGTGGTGAGTATTTTCTTAATAATCATTTCTCAGTAAATCTTAATATGAAAATCGGTTTTATGAAAGCCAGTGGAAAAAATAAACTTTCCGTAGAGGCTACTGAAAAGTTGTTAAAAGAATATTCTATTTTTGGCTACAATATTAGCACCAATCTTTTCACAGTTCTTTTTAATTTTTATTTCTAAAAATGATACTCTATCTTTTTGGCAACCAGAATTGTGAAGCCTGTAAAAAGATTTTAGAGAAATTAAAATATTACAAGGAGAACTTTAATAAAGATATTGAAATTATTTATTTTGATACCGAAACACCCGATGGGATGGCAGAGGCTTGTTTTTATGATGTGTGGGATATTCCGCAGGTAATATTAATGAAAGATGGAAAGATAATAAAACGTTGGCAGAAGACCGCACCCACCTTTGAAGAACTTAACCAGTTGTGGAAATCTTAGGATTTATTGAAAACTCCCTCATTGATTGGGATGGAAAAATTTCAGCAGTAATCTTTCTTGGTGGCTGTAATTTTAAATGTCCCTTTTGCCAAAATTATCCGATTGTCAAAAGAGATAAATTATTAAGAAGATACAAATTATCAGATATTTTAGAATATCTAAGAAATAACCAAAAATTTATTGATAGTGTTGTGATCACTGGTGGCGAACCATTAATCAATCCTGGGATTTTTGATTTAGTGAGAAGTTTCAAAGAGATTGGTTTTCTAATAAAATTAGACACTAATGGTTATTTCTATTTTAATCTTTTATCTTTAATAAAAGAAAATCTTATTGACTATGTCGCGATGGATATCAAAACAAGTTTTAAAAAATACCATAAAGCAGTCGGCAGGAAAATAGAACTCTCATTAATTAAAGATAGTATTGAACTTTTAAAAGAAGAAAAAGTTGACTATGAATTTCGGACAACCTTGGTGCCGA
>JBDRVE010000055.1 GCA_039801725.1 candidate division WOR-3 bacterium
AAATTAACCGATTTTGAACCGAATAGCCTATCGTATCTAATCTTACTAAATCAGGATTATTTTGAGCAATAATATTAAAAGTATCAACTATTTCTTGATAGGAATGGAATCTACCAAAATTATCACCTGGTGCCATTCTTTGATGATAATCTAACATATCTTCAATTAAAATTTCATAAGAATATTTATTTTTAATAGGTAAAAATTTTCCCTCGTCAATCGCGCCAATAATGTAATTTTTGCCAACCTCGTAAATATAAAAGCCTTCCTTTAAAAGAAAAGGAATTTCCTCTTTTGAAACATTATTTATCTTTATCAACATCTCTTTAGAAAATAGTAAAGAAATAAAAAGAATTAAGAAAAGAAATTTTTTCATTTTTTTCCTCCTTTATTTTAAAATAACTATTTTATAATCTTTTTTATCAATTCTCATTAAATAAATTCCCGAAGGTAATCTTTCAATTTTAAAATCTTTACTTACCTTTTTACCAGTAATATCATAAAGAATGACTTCCTTATCTTTTATTGGCAAAATAATTGAAGAACCTTTAAGAATTGTCGGTAATCTCCAAAGCTCACCATATTTATTAATATCACCTTCTTTCTTGGTAATTTCGAAGATACCTACTCTTGGCAGTGGCTGACCAGTAATAATCTTTATTGCCCTTCCTGCCTGAATTTGTGCTGACGCCCGATGATAACTACCATTATATAAAGCACAGATTCCAATCGTATTCGTATGGTCCTCAATACCAACTGTGTTTGATTGATAATAATTCGCTGTTAAATACTGGAATTTAATTATATTATCACCCGTTGGAGTTTGAACGGTGGTATCATATATTATTATCTGAAACTTATCCCATTGTTCTCTTGGATTATAATAATGAACACTGTCCCATTCTAAAATCATCCGATGATTTAATGTATCGTAATAAAACCAAATTCCATTACCATAAGGTGGATATAAATCATCCCAATTAACACAAATCATTGCATTTGGATTTGTTGATGTCGGGTCAGGTAATGGCTGATTAGTATAACTCGTTGATGTCGTCCTTATCGGACTTATCCAACCATTGCCACAAACTGATAAAGAATCCCGATACCTTACTCCATAATAATAAATCGGAAATGGCAAAGGAATCCTTATCGTCTGGTCATCAGAAGTTATCGGCAATCTTGTACCAATATTTCTTATCTCAACCCACTCAAAAGGCTCACATTGTTGATAAAAGGTATCAACATCATCATAAGCATAATATAATGGCTCAGGTTGGCGATTATCAGGTATTGGATCAGTTATTGTCAATCTGCCAATCGGTATTCTAAAAGTTGTTATCCTCTCATAATTATCAGCATATAGTTTCAATGTACAAAGAATTTCTGTCTCCGGCCTAATCAATTGCGAGGCAAATACTTTGAAATGGTCATTAAAATTGATTGCGGTATCGCCTCTTAATACTGTTCCGAAGCTGGCAAAGGAGTCAATAATGTAAAATAAAGTATCAGAACTCTTTAAAATAGCATAAACATTATAACCATGACCTAAACCAGTATTTCTTATTTTTATTAAAACATCAGCAGTTTCACCAGGGTCAATTCTACCATTTGGTCTTTGGGAGAATGAGTCTTTAACACAGAAATCTTCATAAGATAAAATTGGTGTGCCAACAATTATTGAGAAAGAAGAGACCCATAATGAATCATTAATATCTTTTAAAAGTAGCGAACAACGGATATTATAACCATTAAAAACATTCTGGGAAATAGTTAAATTGAACCCATCTTCGCCGGTAAAGGTGGAGTCTTGCGGACCAATATCATTAAAATATTTTATCGTATCGCTTGTTGTTACTAAGGTATCCCGAGAAACAAATTTACCGATAACACTATAAGCAGTTTCGTTTCCCCAATTTTTTACCCAAGTTAATATCTCCAGTTCTTCACCGGGGTTTGGTATCCCATCGCCATTTCCTCTTGGTGGGTCATCATTAATATAATGACGCAAATAACTCACATAAGGTTGATTTGCTGGCATCGCTAAACAAGCGCCAATATGAGGCTCTAAATTATGACCAGTAACTGTTATGTAAATACTATCAGGTTGGGTAGTAAAAATATTAAATCTTACTTCACCATTTTCATCAGTATAACCAAAATAATGAGAAGAAGTATCTGATTTTGCCAAAGCACATACCAAAGCATTGACAACCGGCTCTCCGCTACTTTGGACATTTATTACCAATTGATATGAACCTACTGGAATAACTCTTGGATAAGAGACATCCAATTCTTTTGGGATATCCCAGTAAATATCAATTGCTCCGTCACCCATTAAATTATACATCTCAAAATATCTTCTTGTTGTTGGAGTATTTCCCATCTGCCGAAAATACATAAGTTTTCCTTTATTTATCATTCCCATTGCCCAGAAGAAATTACTATCATAAGCAGCATCAAATACCCTTCTTTGGAAAGTATCATCCTCTACCCAATAAGAAGTTACTGAGGAAGCATAATGACCAATTGCTCCCCGATAGCCAATTCTTATCCAAGTTTCCGAAAAACATTCAGGATAAGAGGAATTGGAAAAATCACCAGAAAGGCAGGCATAAGTACCAACAAAAGGAACTTTATCAATATTAGTCAATTGTCTTACATTATCAGATGTAAAATTTGGGTCTGCCCAGCGGTCATAACTTCCGTGTCCGGAATAAGTTACCCAAGCCCGACCACCATTAATCGCAGTAGTAATTGGTGTACCAGAATTATAATATAAATATAAAGAATCACATATCACACCAAATCTTCTTTGAAGTCTCATACAATATTGATGGGTACTTTCTGCTACTTGATGATTACCACCGTCACTGGAAGCAATAAAATAAGACTTTTTCAACCAATCCCTTTCGGTAATCCATTCATTTTTCTCATATTTGATAACCTTACTTACAAAAGAATCTAACTGGATTGAATTGGCTACGGATAACCGGGAGACATCAATATCCGGAAGATAATCACCTGATGTCATCAAAGAAAAATTTAAATCAGTTGGCGGATTTCCCGAACCTTGACCAGTAAAATAACCAATTTTATCAACATCACCAACTAACAACACATAACTGGGTTTTACCGGCCAGTTATTATAAGCATTTAAAATATAATTTCTTACCACATCGGCACTACCACCACCAACTTCTGATAATTTCTTTACCCAAACTTTATACCCTTTTCTTAATCGCCACTCTGCTAACGGTAAAAGATTATTATACCATTCATCAGGAACAATTATTAAATAACCAATTGGTAATATTGGTGGGTCAATCTCATAATATTTATAATTGATTATTAAATCTTTTACTCTCTTTTCAAAAGGTAATGAATAAAAATTTCTTATCTTCTGAAAAGTTTTTCCTAAATTGCCATTTTTAATCTTTATTTCTAAATTAATTTTAGAATAAAATTCAATCTTATTTTTCTTAGGATTATATCTTATCGGATATACCTCAAAAACGATTATCCTTCTTCCCCTTATATAACCAATAAGATTAATTTCGGCTAATTTTTCCGGATAATAGAAATCTCTTTCATAAAAATCTTTATCCATTGTGAATGGTGGTTTCTCGCCAGTTTTTGGAATTGGTGGTTGTAAAGGATAAATAGGATAAACTAAATCAATTTCTCTTTTCTCAAAACTTTTTATTTCAATTTCTGGTTGACCTTCCTCGGGAATTTGGTAAAACTCACGAATTACCGGCAACAAAGGTCTTCCCTCTTCTACTGATTGACCGCTAACTGGTAAAGAGATAATAGAAAATCTTCCTTCAGGAATTTCCTTAACTTCAATTTTTGGTTCTTCTAAAGTGATTTCAATTTCTCCTTGGGAATAATTAAAACTTTTTATTTTTAATTCACCAAAGCCCAATAAAAAAATAAAAAGAAAGTATACTAATTTCTTCATAAAAACCTCCTTAAATTTAAACTAAGAATCATTTAAATATTATAAAACAATTTTAGATAAAATCAAAAATAAAAAAGCCGATGGCAAAGATTTACTCTGCCACCGGCTCTCCTTGTAGGAATTGGAATTACTCGATCTTAATCTCGGTCTCTAATTTTTTCTCGGGTTGTTTCTTCGGAAGAGTGATGGTGAGGATTCCGTTTTTGTAAGTCGCCTTCGCCTTTTCTGCGTCTACTTCCGTGGGTAAATCAATCGTGCGAGAGAAACTGCCATAACTTCGCTCGCAGAGATAATAATCTTTCTCTTTTACCTCTTTTTCCTTTTTGATTTCACCTTTAATTGTCACCGCATTCTCAGAAACCGTTACCGAGAGATTCTCCTTTTCCATTCCGGGAATTTCTGCCTCAACGATTATATCGTTACCCTTTTCGTACATGTCAACAAGTGGAACGAACTCTTCCGCAATCGCAGGAACTCTCCTTCTCCGGCCGAAAAATTCTTCAAAAGTTCTTCTAATATCTTTTTCTAATTCTTCCAACTCTTTTGATAACGGTGTCCAAGGTCTTAACCAGTGTCTCATCTTTCACCTCCTTTTTGTTTCCAATTTATTAGATACCTAATTATTTAAAAAGTTTCTAAAAAATCAATATATTAATTGACATTTTTAATATGATTATTGTATAATTATTTATGAGAGCCTGGTTAATAACTGAAATAACTGATTTAGAAAAAGATGATAGACCATTAAAATTAGCCGAATTAAAAAAACCCCAAATAAAAGAAAATGAAATTTTAATCAAAGTAAAAGCCTGTGCTGTTTGTCATACGGAAATTGATGAAATAGAAGGCAGGGCATTACCTTCTTTCTTTCCAATTGTTCCTGGTCATCAAGTTGTTGGTGAGGTAATCAAAATTGGTGAAAAAGTAAAGAAATTCAAAATTGGTGATAGAGTTGGTGCTGGTTGGATATATTCAGCTTGTGGTAAATGTGAATTTTGTGAAAAGGGCTTAGAAAATTTATGTAAAGATTTCAAAGCAACTGGAAGGGATATAAATGGTGGTTATGCCGAATATTTCAAAATTAGTGAAGATTTTGCTTTTAGATTACCCGAAAATTTTACTTATGAAGAGAGTGCTCCTCTTTTTTGTGCCGGTGCCATTGGTTATCGCTCATTAAGATTAACCAATATAGAAGATGGTCAAAACCTTGGCTTAATTGGCTTTGGTGCTTCTAACCATTTAGTTTTAAAAATGGCTTTATATCTTTATCCCAACATAAAAATCTTTGTCTTTTCAAGAACCGAAAAAGAAAGAGAACTTGCTAAACAACTTGGTGCTTATTGGGCAGGTGATATTGAAGAGAAACCACCAGAAAAAATTCATTGTGCGATTGATACCACACCTGTTTGGAAACCACCCTTTTTTATTCTACGTCATCTTCTACCAAATGGTAGATTAGTAATCAATGCAATAAGAAAAGAAGAGATTGACAAAGAAGAGATATTAAATATTGATTATCCCCGGGATTTATGGTTAGAAAAAGAAATTAAATCAGTTGCCAATGTCACAAGAAGAGATATTTCTGAATTTTTAAACATTGCTGAAAAGATACCAATAAAACCAGAAATAGAAATCTATCCCTTTGAAAAAGCCAACGAAGCCGTGGTAGATATCAAAAGAAGAAAAATAAAAGGTGCCAAGGTATTAAAAATGGAATAAAATTTTTTATTCTTTCTTATCTAATTTATCCAATTTAAGGATTTTAAAACTACCATAAACTACCAAAGCGATAATCAAAAAATCAATAAAAACAGTTATAAAATGACCAAAAAGAATATTTATTGGTCCAATTGCCAAGTGAAATGAAGAAAGCGCGCTAACTTTACCTAACACAATACCTATCAGCGGATTAATAATATCTTCCACCAAGGCAGCAACAAGTTTAGAAACAGCACCGCCTAATATAAATCCGAAGGCTAAACCGACAATACCTTGTTTCCTAATAAAATTAATAAATCCAGCCATTTTTCCTCCTTTTTAGAAATAAAAAAATAATTTATCCAATTCAAATTAATCAAAGTTATTATAAACAATTTTATAGTTTTATCAAATTTAATAAATTAAAAAAAATAAAATACAAAATTTTCAGAAATACTCTAAAAAAAGCCAACGAAGCCTTGGTAGATATCAAAAAGAGAAAAATCAAAGACGCCAAGGTATTAAAAATGGAATAACTTTTTAACCCTCTTTCCTATATTCTTATAAATTTATTCTAATTGTGAAAAGAGCCAATCTTTTACTAACCTTTGGACTTTATTAAAAGGTAAAATTGCTATCTTCCTTATATCTTTTCCTTCTTTTTCTTCTAACCAACGGATAAATTCTCTTCCTAAAAAATAACCGGTAAAACTTTTACCTTTCACATTTAACCAATCGCCAAAAAAGTCGTTAACTTTCTTCTTGTAATTAATTCTATTTAAATATTCTCTTATTAATTCTTTTTTATGTTTTCTACACCATAAAACCCAATTTTTGTCCTCTTTTTCTTTTCCTGAAATAAAGGACACAAATCTTTTAGCAAAACCTTCGCTATACAAAAGAAATAAAGGGTCCTTTTCATACTTTTCAAATTTTTTATATTCTTTCCGGTATTTCATATGGACAAGATGACCAATTTCGTGAAGCAAAAGAGTTTTCAATTTATCTTTAGAATGCCATTTTAATTCGGCAATCTTTTCTAATCCTAAAAGGCAAGCAAGATTTGATTTATAAATTGTTGCCCACCCGGCTCCGCTTCCTATTCCTACATATATTACAAAAACAATTGGAAAATCCACATTTAATTTTCTCAAAACTTCGTAATAAATTGGCTCCCAAAGGATAAATAAATTTCTTCTTGCTATTTTCATCAATGGCAAAAATTCTTCTAATTTAGAAAATATTTCCTTTTTTGCTTTTTCCAACCAAAAGGAGTCTAATTCTTTATAACTTTCAATTTGTTTTCTTAAAAGTTCAGGATATTTTGCCATATAAATTTCTTGCCACAACTTAAATCTTTCTTCACAATTTTTATTATGGGCTTTTTCCCAATACAAAAGAAAATCGTCAAAAGTATCAATAATTCTCCATTTCATTTTTTAGTAAATTATATCAAAATTATAAGTAAAATGCTACATTTTCAACTTCCCTCCAATACCTGTAAGAACTTTATTTTTATTAAAAATCTATCTTGACAAATATTATTTTTTTAGTATAATATAGCCAGATTTAAGAAAAAGGAGGTAATTTATATGGAGTTGGATTTAACATTCATA
>JBDRVE010000056.1 GCA_039801725.1 candidate division WOR-3 bacterium
GCTGCCTGTAAAACCGCCATTACCTGAAATCGACCAACCATAGAAAAAGATACCTAAATTTAAATAATTGTCAATATTTAAGAGTTTTGTTTATTTTTAGTTTTTAAATAATTTTTCCATTCCTTTTCGTATATCTCCTTTCTTTTCTCATAAGGGATAAATTCAATGTTTAAGATTTGGAATATCTCTTTCTCTTTGCTACTAACCCTTTTGCCATTTTCCCTTTTAAAAAGTCCGTATTGGTTTAAAAGATAACCTTTTCTTTTGGCGATACTTCTTAACCAGATATTAAATTTACTGCTACCAATTAAATATAAGGCAAAACTTTCCCAAGCATCATAGTAATCTTTCGGCAAGGAATAGAATTCTATCCTTTCATAAAAAGGCAAATCTTTTAATATTTCTTTCACTTTCTCTAAATCTTCTTCTTTCACGAGTATGTCAAAATCACCGATTGTCCCTTCCTTTCTAATATAAGAGCCATAAATTCCATATTTGATATTCTTCAATCTATCTTCCATAATTTTTACCATTTTCTCCGCTTCTTCGTAAGTAATTCTTTTTTCAATTTTTGCCATTTAAGATTTTTTAAGATATATTTCTCTTATCAATTTTATTCTTTCATAATGATTAACAATCGGTTGATAATAAGGAAGTTTATAAGTTATTGGATCAAAAAGCATATAGGCAGGTAGGTCTTTTAATTCTGGTAGATATTTTTTTATATATTTTGCTTCTGGATCAAATTTTCTTGCTTGGATAATTGGGTTAAAAATTCTTAAAGGTTTTGAGTCAGGACCAACTGAAGCATTCCATTGCCAATTACCAATATTTACTACTTCATCATAGTCAATTAAATATTCTTTAAAAAACTCTTCGCCAATCCGCCAATCTACTAATAAATCTTTTGTTAAAAAGGAAGCCAATATCATCCTTGCCCGATTGTGAAGCCAGTTCTCTTCTTTTAGTTGCCTAATTGCTGCATCAATTATTGGATAACCGGTTTTTCCTGCAATAAAGGCTTTGATAAATTCCTCATTATTCTCCCATTTAATATCCCTTCTTCTTTCTTGAAATTCTTTATCTCTAAATTCCGGAAAATAATTTTTAATATGATACCAAAATTCCCGCCAAGATAGTTCTTTGATAAATTGAGAGTTTTTTGCCTTTTTAAAAGCCTCTTTGTATATTTTTCTTAAAGAGATTACTCCAAAACGAATATAAGGAGAAAAACGAGAAGTACCATCAATATCTAATCGGTTACGAAGTTCATCATAATTTAGATAATCAAATTTCTTTATCCGTTTAAATATAAAATCAATCTGCCAATAACTATTAGGCTGATAATTTAGTTTTGGTAATATATCTTTAATAGTTGTCTCTTTAATTAAGGGTACTTTGATTTTTTCTGGTGGTTGATAGATCTTTAAATTAAGATTTGCCTGCCAATATTTAAAAAAGTGAGTAAAGACTTTTTTATAAGGAATCTTTCTAATATCACATAAAAAGTTGTTTAAAAAAGTATGAAAGGCAATTTTCTTGTCTAAAGAAATTCTTTTTACTTTCTCTTCAATCTCTTTACCCGTATAAGAAAAGGCTTCATTAGTAAATATTGCTTCCGGTTGGTATTTTTTAATTAAATAATCAAAAACCTTTTCGGGTGAGTCGTAATAACAGAAAAGTTTTCCCTTTATATCTCTTAATTCTTTATCTAAATATTTTACACATTCAATCACAAATCCCAATCTTTTTCCATAACTTTTAAAATTTTCTAATAACTCCGGTATAAAAATAAAAACTGGTATAACCTCTAAAGAATTTTTATAGGCATAATAAAATCCTTCATTATCATCAATCCTTAAATCTCTTTTAAACCAGAAAATAACCCTTTTATACACCTAATTCTTCCGGATAAGGATTTAAATATCTTTGTAAAAGAAGATATTTAGTGTCAAAACGATAGGCAAAATTTCTTATCAATTCTAAAATTACCCTTAATTCTAAAAAACCCTTTTCATATTTATTTAACAAATTTTCCAAATGTTTTCTCTCATTCTTATTTAATTGGGAACTTAAATGGCCAATAATATGTCTTAATGTATTTATCTCTCTTCCCTTTGAAGGTTTTCTTTGAAAGGCTTGATAAAAAATTTCTTTATATTGCTTAATCTTCTCTTGTAAATTTAATTTTCCATCAGCAACAATTTGACCTAATTGGTTAAGATGTTTTTGGCTATAGGTCATCAAAAGATATTTATACTTAGTTTGAAAATCTACCAATCCTTTAGCAGTGGGATTTTTGGTTAATTCTCTTAAATCAGCAAAGGCAAATATTCTTACTAAAAAATGTTTCTTTATTTCCGGATTTCTTAATCTTCCTTCATCTTCTAATGGTAAATAGGGAAATCTTTTTCTTACTCCTTCGGCAAAAAACCCATATCCCCGACCAATCACCTTTTTACCGTCTTCATTATGAAACTTTGCTGAACCAACTCCACAAGATGGGGATTTACTTTTCAAAATGAAACCATCAAAATCCTCTAAATTATTTAATTTTTCTTGAATATACTTTTCCATTTTTTCTGTTAAATCTCTTTCTGTCTCTGGTTGGAATAATCTTTTATAGTTATCTTCTTTAATAATTATTATTCTTGGGCGGGGAACTCCTAAACCAATATCAACTTCTGGACAGACATCAATAAAATCAACATAATCTTTAAGTTTCTCAATAAAAAAATCTTTAACTATCTCACCATTATATCTAACTGGCTCTAAAAAACACCTGCTAATAATAATTTTCGGTTTTGCCATTTAAAATTATATTAAATATTTATAATCCTGTCAAAAAATATTAGTAAAAAGTGTCTGATAACCTGATGGATTTAGTGACTAATTAATTTCTTATAAAAAAGAATTTCCTAAAAATTATTTCATTTTCTTTCTTTAAGCGAATAAAATAAATTCCTGAGGGGATATGAGGAAGTTCTAAATATATATAATTCATTCCTTCTTTCATTTTTCCTAATTCAGTTGTTGTGATTATCCTTCCTAAATTATTTATAATATCTAACTGAAGATTTTCTTCCTTAGAAAGTCGAATGGCTAAAAATAATTTTTTTCTCTTAATATCTACTTTAAAATTATCTGATTTTAAAGATTTTATATTGATAGTATCTTCCTTGATAGGAACTCCATAATATTCAAATACATAAAAACCACCGTGATCTAAGGCGGCAAGAATATAATTACCCCTTACTCTAAGAGTAGAGACATATCCTGATATTTTATAATAACCAAGTTGTTGGATATGATAAATGTCCGAAACATCTAAAACCCTTATACCAAAATAACCATCTGCGAGATAGGCTATATTATTCTCTGTTACTAAAATATCACTTGGTTTATATTCCTGATAATAGGTCAAAAGCGTTGGGTTATTTGGATTTTTCACATTAAAAATAAATAAAGCAGCATCATCGCACACAAAGGCTATCGTATCTTTTACATATATTCCATTAGTACCACCCGAGGAAATAAAATTAGGAACAAAATGATATACTTGATAAGGAGAATAAGGATTAGCAACATTATAAATTCTAAACCCTCCGTATTCTTCACCCCTATCCCAAGGACCATCGCCCACATAAGCAAAACTATCTTTTACAAATAATCCATAAGCATCAGCATCTTCATTTTCTACGGAACCCAAGAGAACAGGAGAAGTAGGATTAGATATATTCCAAACACTAAATCCTATCGTCCATTCGCTTTGGGCAGCATGCGCCATATAAAGAAAAGTATCTCTTATAAATAATGCCCGAGCATAAGAGAAACGGAGAGAGTTAATTACATTTATTGAAGAAGGATTGGCAATATTGATTATTTTTAATGTATCCCACCACATTTTAGAAGTATAAGCAAAACTATCTTTAATAGCAACATCATAACACCAACTTACATCAAAGTTTAAATAAGAAATGTCTATAGGATTAGATAAATTAGAAAAATCAATAACTGTCATACCCATACCACAAGCAAGAAAGGCAAAATTATCTTTTGTTTCCATTCCTAATATCCAGGCAGGAGTAAAAAGGGAATCGCATAAAACCCGGGGATGATAAGGGTCTCTAATATTCACAATTGCTAAAGCCGTGGAAACTAAGTATGCCATACTATCTAAAATTACTATATCCTCTGCACACAAAATAGGAGCATTGCTTACAAAAGATGGTGAGCGTGGATTAGTAATATCAATAATATCTAAACCATTTGGTAAACGGGTTATATAAGCAAAATTATCTTTTATTGCCATTCCTCCTGTATATTTATATGGATCGGTAAATATCCATTCACCAATTTGGTAAATATTTGCTGGATTACTTATACTTAAAATTTTCAAAGAAGCCCTCCGTAATTCAACCGAAATAGGAACATAAAGAAAAGTGTCTCTTACCCAAATGTCCGTTATCTCCTCGTATACAGAAACATTCCATCTACCAATTTCTCGCGGTCGGGAAGGGTTTGAAATATCATAAACTAAAATACCAACGGACGCTATTCCCAAATAGGCATGATTTTGAAAAACAAAAAGGTGACGATTCCACCACCACCCACCTGCATTAATAAGAGGAGTGGCACTTATTCTAACAGGATTTATTGGATTAGAAATATCATAAATAAAAAAGGTATCACCAAGAATATAAGCATAATTTCCTTCAATATATATATCCTGAATCATCATTAATTCTACATAACTTATCCTTTGCGGTTGGAGAGGATTTGTAATATCTAAAATTGAAAAACCTTCCCACTTATGTACTATATATAGGAAATTATCCTTTCTCACAATCTCGGAAATACAATATCCTTCAATAAAAGGTATTTCACCAATCTTCACCGGATTTTGTGGATTTGTAGTATTATAAATCCAGATTCCATGCCCTACACCTAAATAAACAATATCATGAGAAATAGGATATACATCTCTTGCCTTATCATAAGGCCAGGCACCTACTAACCTAATATTTAAAGAATCCCTTAAAGATGGAAAGATTAATAAAGGTAAACACAAATTAATTAAAACTAAAATTTTTTTCATATCTCCTCCTTTTTAATTTTAAAATAGTTAGCCGGGGATATAATATCCCCGGCTTTCTTTATTTTTTATACCATCGGATATGAAATTATTGTCTTACTGTTTTATCAGGGTAACCTTTACCTCTACCATTTACATCAAGGACCGAAAGGTAATCACCGGGCACGGGTGGTAGATAACCCATATGACCGCTTGCTACTCTTACAGTATAGGACATTTTAGGTGTCATTGGCCATCTCCATAGGTCTCCGTCCCTAAGTTCTACCTCTTGGTCATTTACCAACATATTAGGCCATTGAGGATTGCCGTTCAAAGGATATAAATAGTAATAGGGGTTTCTCCTAATAGGACCAGTATGTAACGAACCCATTTGCAATCTATTAAAAATTACATTATACCAAAGGTCTAAAAAATAAGGTCGCGCACCTGTTTTTTTTGTCCAGGCTTGCGTAGAGATATAATAAAACTGATTATCTCTCCAAGCCCTTACTTCCAATTTATGCTCCCAACCATCATCTGTTGAACCTCCAAATTCTTCTACTTCTTCATTAGGTAAAAAATAAGGTGGAACAATCTCTGACATTGGCGCGTTTTTATCTACATCCCATTCCTCAAAAGGAATATGTTCTTGAGCAAAAATAAAAGAAATTCCAATAAAAACAATTAAAAACGCATTTCTCACCTTCATACTTCCTCCTTTTTAACATAAAATTATAATCATGAAAAAAAAGTCAAGAGGAATTTTCAATTTTTAAATTATAAAATAAGTTGTTGAAATTACATTAGTTATAAATAAATTTCAAATTTTTTATAGAAAAAATTATCTTAATAGAGAAGAGGGTACGGGTTTTTTCAGAGTCCTAATATATTTTTAAAAAAGTGGTAACCTTTTGCCCTTCTTTTTCGTATTATATATATGGGAGAAAATAAGTTTAAAGAAAGATATTATAAAAAGAAGCAACCTTATCAAATAGTTAAATATCATAAGATAAAGTTATTATCAAATATTGAAGGTTTGAGAAAGAAAGATTTATTGAGAAATAAACCAAAAAGGAGGTGCTTAACGCGGTTTAATTTTCTTTCTTTAATAACTAAATAAATATCCCTTTTATTATTTTCTAAAAACTATCTTAATAAGACAAGGGGATTTTACTTTCTATTAAGAAGGGAGCAGTATAGGAGATAGTATAGAATCTGGTCTTTAATAGTCATAAAAAGATAATAAGAAAAAGTATAATAGCGTATAAAGATAATTAAGAAATTGATTAAATATTTTAGTTT
>JBDRVE010000057.1 GCA_039801725.1 candidate division WOR-3 bacterium
GGAAAGGAAAATTATCTAACTAAAAAACTGATTTATTTAAAATAGGTTATTGATTTCTCGGACCGAAGATTAAAGTTCCGATTCTAATGATATTTGCTCCTTCTTCTATTGCGACCTCAAAATCGCTACTCATTCCCATCGAAAGATAAGGCAAAGATATTTTAAATTTCTCTTTAACTTTTTCTCTTAATTCATAAAGAAGACGGAAAGATTTTCGTGAATTTTCCTTATTTTCAATTGCACTAACCGGACCCAAAGTCATCAATCCTTCTAATTTCAAATGGGGTTGATTTAAAACATACTCTACTAATTTATCCAAATCTTCCGGAGATATACCAAATTTAGTATCTTCAAAAGATGTATTGACCTGAATAAATACCCGCATAATTTTATCTTCTTTCTTACACACTTTCTCTAACTCATCCACCAACTCAACCCTATCCACTGATTGAACACAAGAAAAATATTTAACTACCTTTTTAACCTTATTAGTCTGTAAATGACCAACAAAATGCCATTCAATATTTTTAAACTGATTATTAATCAAAGAAATTTTCTTAATCGCTTCCTGAACCCGATTCTCCCCAATTTTATTTAAACCACAATTTATTGCCTCTTTTATTCTTTCTATATCTACTCCCTTGCTAATCGCTACTATCTCTATCTCTTCTTTTTTTCTGCCAATCTTATTACAAACCTCCTCAATTCTTTGCCAGAGATTTTCAATATTTTTTCTTATATCTAGCATAAATATAATATAAACAAATCTTACCTATTTTCAAGATGATGAGAAGAAGGTTAAAAAATAAAATTAAAAAGATGTAAAGAAAAATTATTTTATTAAATTTGACTTTTTATTTTATTTTAGTATAATTATTTTAGAATATAAAGTTAATGTAATGGTCCGATTATTCCAGAATATTTTTTTGTATGGAAAAAAAGGAAGAAAATTTAATTAAAATTTCTGTCCCTTTTAAAGGAATTGACCCAATAAAACTTCTTGGTTTTCAAGATGAATATCTTAATTATATTTCTCGTTTTTTTGGTTCTCAAATTATTGCCCGAAAAGATCGAATAAGAATATTAGGACCAAAAGAGGAAGTTTATAAAGTTCGCGAATTATTTCTAAATTTAATGAAACATATTAAAAAAAATAATTTTATCACCAAAGAATTAATCAATGAAGAAATCAAATTGGTTAAAGGAGAAAAAGAATTAACTGAAGAAATCAAAGAGAAACCAAAAGAAAAAATGAAAAGCGATTATGCAATTGCCACTCCTAAAAAAATCATTGTTCCACAAACTAAACATCAAGAAGAATATTTGAAAGCCATTGACGAGGCTGAAGTAGTAATTTGTATTGGACCAGCCGGAACCGGTAAAACTTATTTAGCCGTCGCCAAAGCCGTATCTTATCTTTTGAATGGAAAAGTGGCAAGGATAATTTTAACTCGACCAGCGGTAGAAGCCGGCGAACAATTAGGTTATCTACCAGGTGATTTTAAAGAAAAAGTCGCCCCTTATCTAAGACCTCTTTACGATGCTCTTTATGACATGATACCTATTGAAAAAGTAAAAAGAATGATCGAAGAAGAAATCATTGAAATTGCTCCTTTGGCCTATATGCGAGGAAGAACTCTCTCAGATGCTTTTATCATATTAGATGAGGGACAAAACACCACCAAAACACAAATGAAAATGTTTCTCACTCGTTTAGGTTGGAATTCAAAAGCGGTAGTCACTGGTGATATTACTCAAATTGATCTAAGTTCTAAATATACTTCGGGACTTATTGATTGTGAAAAAAGATTAAAAAATATTGAAGGAATAAAAATTATTTATTTTGATAAAGAAGATGTTACCCGACCAGCAATTGTCTCCCAAATTATTAAAGCCTACGAAGAGGAAGGTTAAAGTAAATATTTTTGGTGTAAAAAATCCAAACTTAAAAAAAGAAATAAATCAAATAATTAATAGGGTTTTAAAAGAAGAAAAAGCAAAAATTACAGAATTGAATGTGATTTGCTGCGACGATCAATATATTAAGAAATTAAATAAGAGATTTTTAAAAAGAAATTATCCGACCGATGTCCTATCTTTTAATTTTAATGGTGATTTTTTGGGAGAAATCTATGTTTCTAAAAACCAAGCATTAAAACAAGCAAAGAAAGATAAAGTAAAATATAGTTATCGTTTGAAATATTTAATCCTTCACGGACTTTTTCATCTTTTGTCTTATTCTCACTCACAAATGGAAAAATTGATTACAAAATATTTATAAATGGTTTACCTGATAATAACCGTCCTTATCATGCTATTATTATCGGCTCTCTTCTCGGCATCAGAAATTGCTTATTTTTCTCTTACTCCCAAGGATTTTAAAAAGTTAAAAATAGAAGAACTTAAAAAAAATGAACATTCTTTTCTTTTGACTATTCTATTGGCTAACTTATTAGCCAATATTTCTTTTGCTTCATTAACGACTCTCTTAAGTATTAATCTTTTTTTTAACAAAATTTCTTATTCTCTTCTTTTAACTTTAACTTCGATAATTGCTACCATTATTATTCTTTTTTTTGGCGAAATCATCCCCAAAATTTATGCTCACAACTTCCCTCTTAAAATTGGTGGTTTAATTCTTCCCTATTTTAAAAAAATATCTTCTTTCTTTCATCCTTTAAGCCAATATTTTCAAAGAATATTTCTCTTCCATTTTCTTCCTCACGGTGAGCCTTTCCCTAATAAAGAAGAATTAAAAGCCCTGATTAATTTTGGTGTGGAAAATAAAGAACTCACTGAAGAAGAAAGCGAAATTCTTTATAACTTAATTGAATTAGAAGAAAGAAGAGTAAACGAAATTATGACTCCTCGCAATAAAATATTTGCTCTTGATAAAGAATTGTCAATAAAAGAAGCCCTAGAAAAAATTAAAGAAAATCCTAAATCAAGAATTCCTATTTATCAAGATAATATTGATAACATTATCGGCGTAGTATATTTAAAAGATATTTTAGAATTAGCCCTATCCTACCATTTTGAGCCTCCTAAGGAAATAAAGTTGGAACAGATCAAAAAACCAATAAGTTTTGTTTCGGAAATCCAAAGATTGCCAATAATTTTTGAGGAATTAAGAAAAAAAGGTTCTCACATTGCCTTAGTTATTGACGAATTTGGTCAAATTTCTGGATTAGTAACTTTAGAGGATTTTTTAGAGGCTCTTTTCGGAGAAATAAAAGATGAGTATGATTTACAAGAAGAATTACCTTATTTAAAAATAGACGAGAATAGTTATTTAGTTAGCGGAGAGATCGATTTGGTAACAATTAATCGACTAACTAATGACGCTTTAAAAGATATTGATTTTCCTCGTCTCTCGGCTTATCTTACTGAAAAATTAGGTAGGCTGCCCCAAGTAGGCGATGTTGTAAGAGAAAAGAATTTATTGTTTGAAATAAAAGAGATTAAAGAAAGAAAAATTGAAAAGGTTTTATTAAAAATTTTATAATGGAATTTTTATTAGCCACTCTCTTTCTATTATTTCAAGGAATTTTAAGCGGTACCGAAACAGCGATTATTCGCGCTAATTGGTTAAGATTAAAATTGAAAGCAAAAGAAAAGGGAATAAGCGAAAGAAAAATAAAATTTTTAGAAAATAAAGAAGAAAATTTAATTGTTACTTTAATTGGTACCAACCTTTTTGTTATTTTTGCTGCTTCTTTTTATTCTAGTTTCTTTATCCACAATTTTGGAAAAAATTTCGTCTCTCTTTCAATCATTTTTTCTACGGTTCTTTCCTTTTTTATTGGAGAATTTTTGCCTAAAGCCATCGCAGGTAGTCATCCAGAAATTTGGTTGTTAATTTTTTCCTCCTTCTATCGCTTTTTTTATTTTCTTTTTCAAATATTTGGTCAGCCAATTTACTTTTTGCTAAAACTCATTTTTTTACCCTTACTAAAAAAGAAAAAAAGTATCTCTCTTTTGCGAAGGGATTTATTAAACTATCTTCGAGAATTTAAAAAAAGTAAGTTTATTGCTCAACAGGTATTAGAAGCCAAAAACATGAAAGTTAAGGAAATAATGATACCTATCGAATTAGCCGTTGCCCTACCAATTGATAGTGATCTTACTAAAATTGCTGACACAATAAAAAAATATCGCTATTCCCGCTATCCAATATATCAAGGAACAAAAAATAATCTCATTAAAATAATCACTTTAAAGGATTTATTATTTTTTCCAGAAATTCGATATCGATTACCTCTATTTGTAGAAGAAAATCACAACATTATCGAAGTTTTTTCTCTAATGAGAAAAAAGGGAGAACATTTAGCAGTAGTGGTTGACAAAAACAAAAAAGCAGTGGGAATTATAACTTTGGAAGACATTATAGAAGAAATGGTTGGGGAAATCAGAAGAGAAGGTTAATGGCGATTCTCAAAAAAGGAAAAGGAATTATTCTTTTAAGAAAAAATTTCCGCTCCGCCAGTAAAATTATTGATTTTTATTCTCAGGAATATGGTCGTTTGCTTTTATTAGCAAAGGGGGTTCGGGAAGGGAAAAACTATTTAAACGGTTCTTTAGAACCCCTTAATTATTGTGAAATAGTTTTTTACAAAAAAGAAAACCGAAATTTCTATTTTATCAAAGATGCTGTACTTTTATATAATTTTCCTTTAATCATTAAAGAATATCAAAAATACTCTGCTGTCTCAAATTTAAATAAATTTCTTTCTTTAATTTTGCCTATAGAAGAAAAAAATGAGGAACTTTTTAAACTTTATTTTCTCTCTCTTTTCTTTATCAATTCCCTACCGGTGGATAAAATTAAAAATATTCTTTTATCTTTTTATCTAAAAACAACTGTCCTTACTGGTTTCCGGCCCTCTTTATTAGCCTGTTCAAAATGTGGAAAAAAATTTTTCCGAAAAGAAAAGATATTTTTTAATATGGAAAAAGGAGGAGTTTTCTGTAAAGATTGTCAAAAGGAAAAAGAAAATTCTTTTTTAATTAATAAAAAAATTTTAGAAAATTTACAATATTTATCTTTTACTCCTTATTCAAAATTATTAGATTATCAGATTTATCCCGAAACAGAAAGAATTATAAAACTCTATCTTCAATATCATTTATCTTTTTATTGATTTTTGAAAAAATTCTTATTATGATAATAAAGCTAATCTAACCAAGGAGGAATGATGATTTTGAAATTATATAATGGAAAAGAATTACCTATTGATATGTATAAAGCCCGAGTAGTTCAAAGAATTCGACTACCCAACGTCGAAGAAAGATTGAAAGCAATCGAAGAAGCTGGTTATAATACCTTTCAACTGAAAACGAAAGATGTCTTTTTAGATATGTTAACCGATAGTGGTGTAAACGCTATGTCCCAAGAACAATGGGCAGGCTGGATAACTACCGATGACGCTTATGCTGGTAGTATGACTTTCTATAAATTTGCCGAAATTGTGGAAGAAGTTTTAGGTTATAAATATGTAATGAATGTTCATCAAGGAAGGGCAGCCGAACATCTTTTAGCAAAAGTCTTTATTAAACCGGGAATGATTGTTGCTACCAATTATCATTTTACAACCACGAAAGCCCATATTGAATTGGCAGGTGCTGAGTGTATTGAAATCTATACTGATGAAGCTCTGAAAACAAAAAGCACTTTTCCTTTTAAAGGAAATATGGACCCAGAGAAATTAAAAGGGTTAATCAAAAAATACGGCAGAGAAAGAATTGCTTACGTGCGAATGGAAGCGACTACTAATCTTCTCGGTGGTCAGCCTTTTTCAATGGCCAATTTAAAGGAAATAAGAAAAATATGTGACGAATATAAATTATTACTAGTGTTAGATGGTAGTTTAATAGCCGAAAATGCCTATCTTATTAAGAAGAGAGAACCTGGTTATGAAAATAAATCTGTTGCTCAAATTGTAAAGGAGATTTGTAGCATACCGGATTTATTTTATTTAAGTGGTAGAAAAAATACTTGCGTGCGCGGCGGTTTCATTGCTACCAATAATAAAGAATTGTTTGA
>JBDRVE010000058.1 GCA_039801725.1 candidate division WOR-3 bacterium
ATCAACAGCGATTGAAGGTCTTTTTTGAACTCCTTCAATTATATCATTTACTCTTATTGGTGTGGTGAAACTTATACCGCCGTTAGTGCTTTTTGTAAAGTAAATATCATCGGTTGGACCTCGGTCATCGTAGGCAATAAAGATATGGCCATTTTTACTAACGGCTAATGTTTGGAAGATTCCTTGGTTTGGATAGTTAACTCTAATAGAAGGCGACCAGGTTCTTCCGCCATCGGTACTTTTTGTGAAATAGATATTTGCCTGACCTGTTTGGTCACCTCGATAGGCAAGATAGATTGTATCACCTCTGGCGGCGATAGAATGTTGTCCTGACGATATAGTTGTGTGGAATGCCTGTCCGGCTGGGTCATCATTCACCTTTATTGCTGGCAAAAATCGGTATTGGGAAATAAGAAGAAATATTAGAATCATTCTTTTATAATTTCACCAATTGGTGTCCAACCATCAATTTTGATAATCTTTATAATATATTCTTTACCAATTGATAATTTCTCTTTTACAATTGCTAATTTATTATTGGGTAATCTTCCTATTGATTCATTATTTTGATTTTTAGTTATAATGATCGGATAATTTTTATTTATCATTTCTTCATTTTTTCTCTTGGTAATTTCATTTTGTAAATTTATTAATTTTTCTAATCTCTCTTGTTTAATTTCTTCACTTATTTTGGGAAATATATTACGGGCTTTAGTATATGGTCTTTCGGAATATTTAAACATATAGGCAAAATCAAATCCAATCTTTTTTACCATATCGAAAGTTGCTTCGTAATCTTCTTCGGTTTCCGTCGGAAAACCAACAATTAAATCAGTTGTAATACTTACATCAGGCACAAGTTCTTTTAAATATTTAATTTTCTCATAATACTCTTCACGGGTATATTTCCGGTTCATTAATCTTAAAATCCGATTAGAACCTGATTGGAGGGGTAAATGGAGTTCTTTAAATAACTTTCCTAAGTTCATTAATTGGGCAATCTTTTCAATTAACTCAAAGGATAAATCTTTTGGATGGGAAGTTAAAAAATGGAGATATCTTAAATTAGGGAATTTTTCAATTATGGTTGTTAAAAGATAAGAGAAATCTAATATTTTGTCATTTTCTTTGTCTTTATAGCCAAGGACATTTTGTCCTAAAAGAGTTATTAATATTTTCCCCTTTGATAATAGAAAATCTATTTCTTGAAGAATAGAGGAAATTGGTCGGGCTCTTTCCCTTCCGCGAACATAGGGGACAATACAATAGGAACAAAAATTATCGCAGCCACGCATAATAGTAACAAAACCTTCTATTCCTTCTTGATTAATTTCTGGTAAAATATCGCAATAGGTTTCTTTTTCTTCTTCAATAATGGTGATTGGTTTATTTTCATAATTTTTAAATTTCTCTTCAATTATTGCTGGTAATTTTCGATAGGCATCCGGACCCAAGAGAAAATCGACAAAATTTTCTTTTAAGCAACCTTCGGTTAATTTCTCTTTTAAGCCTCTGGCCATACAGCCTAATACACCAATTAAACACTTCTTTCTTTTCTTTAAGGAACCTAAAGAAAAAATTTGTCCTAATGCCCTTTTTTCTGCGTGTTCCCTTACCGCACAAGTTAAAATTAAAACTATATCAGCCTCTTTAATATTCTCTGTTTTCTCAAAACCAGCATCATTTAAAATCTTACTCACTATCAGACTATCTGCCAAATTCATTTGACAGCCGTAGGTTTTAATGAAATATTTTCTCATTCTTTATTTTTCAACTCCTTTTCAATCTCTTTTAACAACTCTTTATCTTCTTCGGTTAAATTAGCAGTTTTTAATAAGTCTGGTCGGTTTTTTAAAGTATTTAAAAGAGATGATTTTCTTCGCCATTTCCTTATTAATTCGTGATTACCCGAAAGCAAAACTTCCGGTACTTTATAACCCATAAAATCTTGGGGACGGGTATAATAAGTGGCATCTAACAAACCAGAGACAAAAGAATCAGTTTCAATTGACTCGTAATCGCCAACCACTCCTTCAATCAATCTAATTACTGCTTCTAAAATTACCGCACAGGCTGCTTCACCACCAGAGAGAATATAATCACCAATAGAGATTTCCATATCACAAAGATATTCGCTTACCCTGCCATCAACACCTTTATAACGTCCGCAGATAAAAATTAAATGGGGCAATTTAGATAATTCAAAAGCCATCTTTTGATTAAAAACCTTTCCTTGAGGAGAAAGTAAAATTACCTTAGAATCTTTCTCTTTTATAGAATTTACTGCTCTAAATATTGGTTCGGGTTTCATAATCATTCCTGGACCACCGCCATAAGGGTAATCATCTACTTGCCGATAGGGGTCATCGGTGAAATCTCTTAAATTTAAAATCTTTAAATCTAATAGACCTTTATTTTGGGCAATTTTTATTACACCAGTGTTAACTATTCCTTGGAAGTATTCAGGGAAGATTGTTATTATGTGAACTTTCACATCGGTAGTACCCCGAGACGGTAAATATATTAAGAATGTGGTTATTCAAGAATTTCCAACTGGGCTCTCTTTCCTTGTTTCATTGCGGCTGCTGCTAAGATCTGCCTCAGGGCTTTTGCTGTTCTTCCTTCTTTACCAATAATTTTCCCTAAATCGCCCTGACCAACCCGAAGTTCAAAAACAACGGTTCTTTCACCAGCGATCTCTTTTAGTTGGACTTGATCAGGATTATCAACAATTGATTTTGTTATGTTTTCAAGCAGTTCTTTAAGCGACATCATAGTTACCTCCTTTTAAAGTTTGGTTTAAGTTTGTTTCTTTTTCTACTTTTGATAGTAATCGTTTTACTACCTCAGTAGGTTGTGCTCCACAGGAGAGCCAGTAGGAAATTCTTTCTTTATTAATTTCTAAAATATCTTTTTTAGGGTTATAATAACCAACACACTCAATATATTTACCGTCTCGGGGATTTCTTGAATCCGTAACAACAATTCGATAATGGGGAATACCCGTTCTTCCCATTCTTGTTAATCTTATTCTTACCATGCTTATATATATAATAACAAAAATTTATCTATTAGTCAATAAATTTGATTTTATTTAGTTTTTATTACCAGAAATTTTTCTTATCTTTCGATAAATTCTATTTCCCAATCTCTTACTTTTAAATTCTCTTTTTCTATATTGCTGACGATTACTAATAGAAAATTATCTTTTATATATTCCTTTGCTATTTTGTTTATTTTCTCACAGGTTAGGTCTTTTATTTCAGATAAGAGATGAGAAAGGTAGTCAAAACCTAAATCTAAAAGGATAATTTCTCTTATTATGTTTGCCTTATCACTATAACTATCTATTGAAATTGGAATATTACCAAAATAGAATCTTTTTGCCTGTTCTAACTCATCTCTTTTTATTCCTTTCTCTTTGAGATTTTTCAATTCTTCTAATATCAAGTCAATCGCATAATCGGTATTTTTTATTTCTGTTTGCATATCGCAGATAAATTGGGAAGGATAAACTCTTCTTGTGAAATAAGAGCCAACATCATAAGCAAGCCCTTCTTTTTCTCTAATCAGTTTTCCTAATCTTGAATTTAAGGCACCGCCACCAAAGATAAAGTTCATTACCCTTAAAGGAATAACATCGGGATGATTGCCACTCGGTGCTTCAAAGCCTAATAAAATATAAGACTGGTTGATATTTCTTTTTTTTACAATAATCATTTTTCTTTTTTCTATCTTTGGAAAACTTTCAATATTTAATTTAGGAATCTCTTTTTTTTCTAAATTACTAAAAAGTTTATCTATTTTATCTTTTACTTTCTCTTTTGCGAAATCACCAACTAAGATAAAGAAGTAATTGTTTGGATGGTAATAGGTTTCATAGAAGTTTTTAATATCGCTAATTTCAATCTTTTCTAATGAGTTTATCTCTCCTTCCGGCAGATGGCGATAAGGATAATCTTTTGGATAAAAGTTTTTAATAAATTCTTTGGTTAATAGATAACTGGGAAAATTTTCCGAGGTTTTTATCCTGCCAAGGATTTCGGTTTTTAATTTTATAAGGTCTTCATTAGCAAATTTGGGCATTGTCAAAATTTCTCTTATTAAGAAAAGCATTGTATCTAAATATTGGGATAGAGTGACAATTTCAATTTGAGAAAAATCATAATCACATTGACTTTCTAACCGACCACCAAAGTTTTCTACAAAATTATATATCTCTTCATAACTTCTATATTTTGTTCCTCTTAAAAGCATATTTATTACCAAATTTGCTAACCCTTCCTTGCCCACTGGGTCGTAACTACTACCTGCCTTGATTACTACCCTCAATCTGACCATTGGTAATTTATTATCAATATACCCATAGATTTTTAAGCCATTTTCTAAACTATCAGCAGTTATCGGAAATTTAATTTCAACTTCTTTTAAATTTATTAATAAAAGAAATGTTAAAAAGATATTCATTTTGGTAATAAGATTGCTGATATTTTATTATCTTTATGAAAATATTTTTTTATCACTTCTTTAATCTCTTCTTCTTTTACCTGTTCAATTCCCTTTGGATATTCTTCATAAAATTTGTAAGAACCGGTAGCAATCTCATTAGAACCTAATACAAAGCCAATTGACCTTACCCTTTCCCTTTGGAAGACATATTCGGCTAAAATCCTTGTTTTTATTCTATTTAACTCTTCCTCTTTTATTTTTTCATTAATAATATTTTCCAGTTCCTTTTCAATCTCCTTTTCTGCTAAGAAAAGTTTACTTGTATCTTCGGCAACCAAAAAGAAATAGAAGATGCCAGTATCTTTTTGGATATCTGAGCCACCACTAATACTAATTAATAGATTTTTCTCATTAATCAGTTTTTGATAAAGTCTGCTTGTCTTTCCCCATAATAAAATTTTCTCTAATACCTCTAATGGATAGAAATCTTGATCATTAATCGCACAGGTCTTATAACCAAAAATCATCATTGGAGTTTTAACTTCTCTTTTTAAGATTATCCTTCTTTCACCGGTTATCGGTAAATCAAAAGGTTTTCTCTCTTTAATATCGGTTCTTTTCTTTATTTTGCCAAAATATTTCTTAATCTTTTTCATCGCCTCATCAATTTTCACATTTCCCGAAAGGACAATTATCGCATTATTTGGTTGATAATAATTCTTATACCAGTTAACCAAATCTTCATAGGTTAATCTTTCTAAAATGGGCATCCAGCCAATAACTGGCTGGCGATAGGGATGTAAAAAATAACTAATTAATCCAAAACCTTCCCATAATGGTGAATAGGGAGTATTCTCACCAAGCCTTCTCTCTTCCATTACCACCCTTTTTTCTGTTTCAAACTCCTTTCTATCTAATGCGAGGTTTGCCATCCTATCGGCTTCCATTTTTAAGACAATATCATAATAATCTTTACCAATATCTGCCCAATAACAGGTATAAAGTTCCGAAGTGAAGGCGTTATCAATACCACCTAAGGCACGGATTGTCTCACTATAAGAATTCTTGGGAAAATTTTTGCTTCCCTTAAATGCCATATGCTCTAACAAATGAGAAATACCAGTTAAATTTTCCGGTTCATAATAACTACCAACTTTATACCAAACTTGACAGGAAACAATTTCGCTATTAGTATCAGGATAAATTAGAATCTTTAAACCATTGGGCAGACTATCTTTATAGACAAAAAGAGAAGAGTTAAAAAATAGAGAAAGGATAAGAAAAGACATTATTTTATTATAAAGATATTTTTATGAAATTCAATAAGAAATTTAATAAACCCACCGCCATCTCCATCCTACACCCCATTACTTATTAGGTCTATTATTAATAATCTTATTAAGACGAACAATAAGGCACAATTGAAAACGAACGATAAGATATTTATTAAAGTTAATATTAATACTATTATTAAGTCTAAAAACAAGACATCTAATAAGAGGGTGATTAAGGCAATTATTA
>JBDRVE010000059.1 GCA_039801725.1 candidate division WOR-3 bacterium
TTTTGGGGATTTTTGAAAAAGAGTAATATTTATCCTTGATATTTCTTTAAATTTTATTTAAAATAATTTGAAATGATTTTTGGAATTATTGCGATAATTTTAATAATTATTACCTTTATTTTTCTTTATCTAAAGATTGAAGAATTAAAGAAAAGCGAAAGTATAAGATTATTACAAGAGCAAATTAGTCAATTGCGAATGGAATTAAGTCAAAATTTACAGAATACTAGTGGTCAGATAAATTTGAGATTGGATAAAGCAGCAGAAGTGATTTCTGATGTGAAGGAAAGGTTAGGCGGTTTAAGTGAGGCGCAGAGAAGGGTAATTGAGTTGAGTGAAGATATAAAGAAATTGGAAGATTTATTAAAGCCACCAAAATTTCGGGGCACTTTGGGTGAAACTTTGTTAGAAAATCTTTTATCCCAGATTTTGCCAAAAGAAAATTATGAAATCCAATACCAATTTAAAACTGGTAGTCGGGCAGATGCAATAATAAAAATTGGTGAGAATATTGTACCGATTGATTCTAAGTTTCCTTTGGAAAGTTTTGAGAAGATGATTAGTGCTGAAGATAAAGAGAAATATGAAAGTGCTAAAAGGGATTTTATTAAAACTTGTAAACAACATATTGACGCAATAACCAAATATATCTTACCAACCGAAGGAACTTTTGATTTTGCCTTAATGTATATTCCAGCAGAAAATGTTTATTACGAAACTATTCTTAATTCAGAGATTTTCAATTATTCTTTGGAAAAAAAGGTTATCCCGGTTTCACCAAATACTTTTTATGCTTATTTAAAAGTTATCCTTTATGGTTTAAGAGGTTTAAAGATTGAAGAGAAAGCAAAAGAGATTATTGATAGTTTACAAAAGATTGAAAAGGATGCTAAAGAAGTTAGGGAATTATTTGATCGAGCAAGAAATCAATTAAGAAATTCTTTAAATAATTTTGATGAACTTGATAAGAAACTTTCCCAATTAGAAAGGGGTATTGCTTTAATTAAATAGAATAATCTTCTCTTTAAGTAATTTTTTATCCATCCGCAGAATAAGAAAATAAATACCTTTAAAAATTCTCTCTTTTTTAAAGGTTAGTTGGTGATTTCCTTTATTTAGTTCTTTCTTTAATATTGTTTTTAAATAAGCTCCTTTCACATCATATAAATCTATTTGAACTTTTGCTTGATAAGGAAGAGCAAGATTAAGAAAGAAATTATCAGAAAGAAAAGGCGTTGAAATTTTATAATAGAAATTATCTTCCTTTTGAATGCTGACCGAAGTATTAATTCTTTCCAAGAAGATATCCCAATTTCCTGCTTGGAAATCCTGCCATACTACTAATAGTTTATCGTTCCAAATAACTCCCTTAGGATTTGTTGAAAAAGAATTATTATAAGTAATTCTTTCTTCTGGAAGCCAAGAGAGACCACGGTTAGTGCTTCTTATTAAATATATTTCCGAATTATTATCTCGATAATCAACAAAAAGGACATACAAACTATCTCTTTTAGCAATCAATTTTGGCTTCCAGGCAGAAGAAGGACTTTGGGTAATCTGGATTATTGGTGTCCAAGAATAACCATTGTCTATACTTTTTGAATAGTAGATTTGCCAATTTCCATTTTCATTTGGTTTTCTCGCCCAAACCAAATGTAGAAAGTCGGTATCATCTTTCACAAGGGAAGGGTCAAAATCATAAAATATTTCTGGCGGAGTATCTCGGGTTATCCATTGGGTTCTCCAGGAATCACCATTTTCACTTTGCCAATAACCAATTTCATAATCTTCGTCTCCGGGCTGCAAGCAAGAGCCAATAATATGAAAATAATTACTATCATCTAAAAGGTCAAAGGATTGGAAATTTCTATTTATTATCCTTTTTGGTTCTTCCTGCCAATTTTGCTGAAAAGGACGCCAATTAAAATAAAGTCCTTTTTGTGTTCTCTCCCAAGAGAATTTACCTATCTGCCAATAGGCAATAGCATAACGATTATTTTTTACTGAAACTGGTGAAGCACAGGAGCCCATATTAGAATCTAAAAAAGATACTACCTGCCAATTTTCACCGCCATCAATACTTGTTGCCACCCAAGGATACCAAATAAAAGTAGAATCAATCCGAGAAGGAGATAATGAATCAATTCTTTGGGCAACCTTGGCATAACCCATTCCAGAGACGATTAAACTATCATCAGCAGAAATTCTACTATACCAAATGACCGTATCTCTGCCGGGGAAATCAAAAATAATTCTTATCGGCGTCCAGGTTAACCCTCCGTCATAACTTTTCCGATAGTAAACTTCCCATTTTCCCCTTGTATTATCAAGCCAAATAAGATGAATCCTTCCTTCTTTGTCAACAATGATTTCTGGATCTCGAGAAAAACCAGAGTTACTTGAAAGATTTAAATAATTAAAAGAATAGTAATTACTTTTTAAATTTAACCTTGGCTGAAAATTTGGTTCTATCATTTCCGTCATTATTTCGCCTTCACTAAAATAGGTAGGAAAGCCAAGAAGATAGCCAAGGGTGGGGATAATATCAATTTGGTCCCGTTCAATACTGTCAATAATAATATTCTGTCTAATTTCTGGTCCTAATGCTAAAAATAATAAATGACGACAACCGTGATCCCATTCACCATGGCCGGAGAAACCCAAATGAGCATCATCGTTTCTACCGTGGTCAGTAGTAACAATCATTATTGTCTTATTACGATAAAAAGTATCGGTATAAGGTGGTATTCCTTGAATATGTTTATAAAATTCATAGATAATTGAATCAGCAATTTTTATTGCTGAAAGATAAGCAGAATAATCACCAGAATGACCTTTGGCATCAACTTCTCTTAAATTGATAAAAACTAATCTCGGATGAAGAGAGTCCATAATTTTATGAACCCAATTAGCAATTGTAGTATCATCGCCATTATAAATTAAAAATCCTTTAAAATTCTCTCCGTAATAAGGTTCTAAACTAAAATCAACACAACGACAATTGCCTTTTCCCATAATTGCTCCACAAGCGGTTTCGGGTAAATTAAGAAATTGACGGTAATATTCAAAAAAGGTTGGTTTTTCTGGTCTAATATCTTGAGGAACTCCGCCAGTATTTCTGACAATTTGTCTCACACCGCAGGCAATAGTATTATGACCGGCGGTTGTTGCTGTCCAACCTTTATTCCAAAAGCGGGTATAAATTGTTCCTAAAGGTTTTAAATCGTTCCAAATATGGGGGATATAAAGAGATTCGGATTCAAAGGCTTCATCATTTCTTAATCCATCAATAATAATTATAAAAGCATTTTCGGGATTTTGTGAGAAGATTAGAGAAAAAATAAAAAGAGATAAAAATATCTTCCTTTTCACAAAGAAATTATAAATTAAAAATTAAATAAAATCAATGCGAAAAGGAATTTTTTCTATTTCTTTTTACTCATAAATTCTTTTATTCTATTTAATGCCTCTTTTATATTTTCTATCGAATTGGCATAGGAAAATCTGATAAATCCTTGACCATATTTACCAAAGCAGGTACCGGAAAGGCAAGCAACCCCCATTTCATTTAATAATTTATCAGCCAATTCTTTACAACTATAGCCACTATTTTTTACATTAGCAAATATATAAAAAGCTCCTTTTGGTTTTATCTTTACCGAGAACCCGGGGATTTCGTTTAACCCTTCAAAAATTACATCTCTTCTTTTCTTAAATTCCTGGACCATTTTATCAACTTCATCTTGCGGGCCGCTCAAAGCCTCTAAGCAGGCTCTTTGGATAAAAGTAGTAGTGCAAGAGTTAATATTGGTTTCAATCCGTGCCAATTCTTTTGCTAATTCGGGATGCATGATCCCATAGCCGATTCGCCAACCGGTCATTGCATAGGTTTTAGAAAAACCATCAAGGATAATTGTTTTTTCTTTCATCCCTGGAAAAGAAGCGATAGAAACAAATTCTTCATCATAAACAATTCGAGAATAGACCTCATCTGATAAAACCCATAGGTCGTCATATTTTACTAATATTTCTGCCATATCTTTTAGGTAATCTTTGCCCGCCATACTTCCGCAAGGATTGTGAGGGAAATTAATAATCAAAAGTTTTGTCTTCTTATTCAATTTCCTTTTCAACTCTTTTAAATCGGGTAAAAAATCATTTTCTTCTCTTAAAATAAGAGGTACTGCTTTGCCCCCCATAAAATTAATCATTGATTCATAAATCGGAAAGCCAGGGTTAACATAAAGAACTTCGTCACCATCTTCTACTAATGCCATTATTGCAAAAGACATAATTGGTTTGGCACCAGGAGTGACGACTACTTCTTCCGGTTTAAATTCCATTCCTCTTAATTCACCGGCTTTTTTAGCAATTAATTCTCTTAATTCGGGTAAACCTTGGGAAGGTCCGTAATGGGTCCAGCCTTCATCCAATGCTTTTTTGGCTGCCTCTTTTATATTTTGGGGAGTGTCAAAATCTGGTTCACCAATCTCTAAATGGATAACATTTTTTCCTTGTCTTTCTAATTCTTTTGCCCTTACCAAAACGTCAAAGGCAGTCTCCGTTCCTAAAAGTTTCATTCGGAAGGAAAGAGGCATTCCACATTCTAAACGGCAAACTTTTTTTAATCTTTTAACTCTTTTTGCTAATTTTATTTTTCTTGCCATTTATCCTCCTTATTTTTTACTTTTAACAAAATCTAATAACTCTTTTGCTTTGGCTGCAATATGTTCGCCAGAAACTTCAAACTCCCACATCAATTCCCAAGGCGCTCCACTCTCACCAAATCTATCTTTTACTCCAATATAATCTAAAATAACTTTTTTACCATAAAGTTCTCTTGCCGAAGCAATGATTGCCGCTACTCGGTTTGCTAATCCACCAATCTGGTGTTCTTCAGCAGTGATAATTATTCCCGTTTCTAAGGCAGCTTGCACAATTATATCCCGATTTATCGGTTTTAAGGTATGTAAATTAATAACCCTTATTTCAATTCCGTATTCCTCTTTTAACATCCAGGCTGCCCGCATTGCTTCGGGAACCATTGGACCACAAGCGATAATTGTTAGATCTTCGTTTTCATTTTTATATTCTGTTGCTAAATAGATATCAAAGGCATCAATAAATTTTTCGGTTTCTTTTCGATAACGATAGATATTTGGAACATTCCAAACAAATGGAGTATCTTCTCTTGTCACAATTGGTGTTGCTTCTCTGGCAAATCTGATATATTTTGGTCCGACAATGTTAAAAAGCATATATTTAGTTGCTTTTTTAGTTTCAATCGCATCACAAGGAACACAGACATGCATATTTGGTAAACCACAGACCGCAAATAAATCTTCTAATCCTTGATGGGTTGCGCCATCTGGCCCAACCGAAACACCACCGTGAGCACCGGCAATAAAGACATTGAAATTGCCATAACAAACCGAAACCCTTAATTGGTCTAAATTTCGGGCGCAGGCAAAAGTGCTATAAGTTCCAAAGACAGGTAAAAATCCTTCTTTTGCTAAACCAGCAGACATTGCTGTTGCTGATTGTTCAGCAATACCGACTTCTATCCATCTCTTTAATCTTTCAGGTTTTCCTTTATAAAAATGGGAAATAGTAATTGAGTCAGATATATCAGCGCCAATACAGACAATTCTTGGGTCATCGCCCACTTC
>JBDRVE010000060.1 GCA_039801725.1 candidate division WOR-3 bacterium
TTTTTCTCTTATAGAATTTTAGGTAGTTGGCTTTAAGGTATCCCTTTTTAATCCAGTTAATGACTGTTTGGCGATTAACATCCAAGAAATAGGCAACCTGACTTACCTTTAAAAACCCCAAATTTCTTATCTTCTTCTTCTCTTCATCCGTTAAATAAAACTTCATAAATCCCCCTTTTTATTTAATTTCCTTCTATATATATAACGGATAAGAAGCCAAAAAGGTTACCACTTTTTTTATCTAATCTTGGGAAAGATTGCGACATCTTTTTATTTTCTTGATTTTTAATAAATTTTTATTTTAATTATATCTTGTGGTTAGCAAGGTAAAGGTTTTGATAATTTTTAGTAGCGGAACAAATTGTGACGAAGAGACCGAATTTGCCTTTCAAAAGGCAGGTGCCGAAGTCTCTAAATTCCATATCAATTATCTCAAAAGAAATAAGAAGTTGTTAAAGGAGTTTCATATCTTATGCCTGCCTGGTGGTTTTACTTATGGTGATTATATCTCGGCTGGTAAAATTTTGGCAAACGAACTTAAATACCATTTTCAAGAAGAGATTAAGAGTTTCATTAAAGAAGGTAAATTGATAATTGGTATTTGTAATGGCTTCCAAATTTTATGTAAGGCAGGACTTTTGCCTGGCTTTGATGACTATTTTTCGCCTCCAAAAGTTACTTTGACCTTTAATGATTCCCAAAAGTTTGAGTGTCGTTGGGTTTCCTTAAAAGTGAATTACAACTCTCCTACCCCTTTTATCAAAGATTTAGATGAAGTTATTGAGTTGCCGATTGCCCATGCCGAAGGCAAGTTTTTTACTGATGATAAAGAGGTTTTAAAAATATTGAAAGAAAATAGCCAAATTGCCTTAACTTATATTGATAATCCTAATGGCTCATTAGAAGATATTGCGGGAATTTGTGATAGGACGGGTAGAATTTTTGGACTTATGCCCCATCCAGAAAGGTTTATTTTTCCTTTACATCATCCATTGAGAAAAAATAGAATGGATGGTTTGAAATTTTTTATTAATGGTGTGGAGTATGCCAAAAGAGAATTATAGCCCAAGAATTTTTGAACACCCAATTTTGAAGTTTGAGAAGAAGAGGTTAGTTAAGTTTTATTTTGAAGGAAAGGAGTATTATGGTTATGAAGATGAGCCAATTGCCTGCGCCTTAATTGCCAATGGCATCAAGGTCTTTCACATTACGAAAGAGAAGAAAAGGAAAAGGGGATTTTTTTGTGCGATTGGTCGTTGTTCTTCTTGTCTGATGAAAGTTGATGGCAAAAGGAATGTGATGGTTTGTATTACCAGATTAAAGGAGGGAATGAGAATTGAACGCCAATGATTTAGAAAGAAAGATTGTAGTGATTGGTGCTGGACCAGCAGGTGCCAAAGCCGCGATTACGATTGCCGATTTAGGTGGCGAAGTTCTTTTGATTGATGAAAACCCTTATGTTGGTGGCCAATTAGTAAAGCAGACCCACAAATTCTTTGGCTCAAAAGAGTTATATTGTGGTTTAAGGGGCTTTGAGATTGCCAAGATTTTAGAAGAAGAGATAAGAAAGAGAGATAATATTGAACTTCTCTTAAATAGTTGCGCAGTTGGTTTATATTTAGAAGATAATAAGAAGGTTATTGCGGTTGTGAACGAAGAGAAGTTAATCAAGGTGACTTGTGATGTTTTAATTCTTGCTACTGGTGCCTATGAGAATTTTCTTTTGTTTGAGAATAATGACCTGCCAGGTGTTTATGGTGCTGGTGCGGTTCAGACCTTGGTAAATCAATATGGCGTAAGACCAGGAAGAAGATGTCTAATGGTTGGTAGTGGTAATATCGGCTTGATTGTTGCCTATCAATTATTACAGGCAGATATTGAAGTGGCAGCAGTGATTGAGATTTTGCCAAAGGTAACTGGCTGGTATGTCCATTATGCGAAATTAAAAAGGTGTGGCGTACCGATTTTAACTTCCCATACTATTGTCAAGGCAATTGGAAAAGATTATGTCGAAGGAGCGGTGATTGCCAAGGTGAATAAGAATTTCAAGATAATAAAAGGGAGTGAAAAACGCTTAAAGGTTGATTTTATCTGTTTGGCGGTTGGCTTAACTCCTTTTACCGATTTACTTTGGCAGATAGATGCGCAATTAAAATATATTCCCGAACTGGGTGGCTTTGTGCCCTATTATGATGAGAATTATGAAACTTCTATTCCTAATATTTTTGTTTGTGGTGATGTTGCGGGAATTGAAGAGGCATCAACCGCAATGTTAGAAGGAGAAATTGCTGGTATATCAGCCTACGAAAAGGTTTATGGCGAAACTGAAAAGACAAAAGAATTAAAAGAAGAGAGGAAAAAATATCTTTCTCTTTTAAGAAAAAGTCCTTATAGTAAGAAAATATTGGTTGGCTTAAAGAAACTGAGAAGTGGTAATTGATACCATCATCCTTGTTCCTTTTCTTTTAATTGAGAACAATCTCTTAAATTATTTACAAAAAGAACTTTACAAAACCTTTGAAATACCAGTAATTATTGAAAAAGAAATTTCTTTGCCGAAATCGGGTTATTCTAAAAAGAGAAGGCAATATGATGGCAATTACTTTATTAGCGAGTTAAGAAAGAAGGGTTATGAAAATAAGATAGTTTTAGGGATTTGCGATGTGGATTTATATGTAAAAGGATTAAATTTTATATTTGGCTTGGCATCACCATTAGAAAAGGTAGCAGTTATCTCATTAACAAGATTAAGAGAAGAGTTTTATAATAAGCCGACAAATGAATCATTATTTTATATAAGGGCTCTAAAAGAGGCAACCCACGAGATTGGTCATCTATTCAATTTAAAACATTGTGGGGACCCAAAATGTGTTATGTTCTTTTCCAATTCAATATTTGATACTGATAGAAAAGGTCCTAATTTTTGTCCTTTCTGCTTAAAAAAGTTAAAAGGAAGATAGCAAAAGTAATTGTTATAAGGGATAAAGTTAAACCAATTAAAATATTTTTCTTATTATAATAAAATCTAACGATATGTTTTCCTTCTTTTACTGGTACCGCCCTTAAAAGATAATTTGCTTCGTATATTTCTTCTTTTTTATTGTCTACTTTTACTTCCCATTCGGGATAATAGATTTCCGAAAGTAAAAGGATTGCTGGATAATTTGTCTCCAATTCAATAACAATCTCATCAATATCATATTTAATAATTTTTAGAAAGTTATTTATCTTATCCTTTTCGCTTTTCTTATTAAAGTTAGGGATATCTTTTTTCAATATTATTCTATTATAAATATCAAAGGTATCGGAATTTAACAAATCTAAAATCTCTTTTTCATCATTAACAACTATATAATCATAATAAAGTCTTGCCCTTTCCAAATAACTTTCATTTTTTATTAGTTCCATTCTTCCTTGTTCAACCTTAATTTTATATTTCACATTTAAAAGTTCACATTTTCGCTCCCGATTAATATGAAAACTTGAGAAATTAGCAAGATTTAAAGGAGTATAACCTTCTAACAATTCCAATTTCCATAAACAGCCTTCATTTCTTTTCAATATCATATAACTATCTATTCTTGAATTTATCCTAAAAAATTCCTTTTCTCTTTCGTATTGAAATTGCCTAACCAAGGTAGTATAGGGATAATAATCTTCATCACTAATTGGTGATTTACTAAATTTGCTACCAAAGATAAATAAATCAAGATAAATTATCAAACCGATAATTATCAAATAAACAGTTATCTTCTTTATCTTAAAGAAGAAGATAAAAATTGTAACGATTAAAAAGAAAAGATAGATAAAAAATTGGTTTTCGCTATTCTTATAAAACCTTTCAGGAATCTTTCCTTTAAATATCAAAAAGAGAACGACTGAAATTATTAGGAAGATAATTAGAAATTTATAAAAATTCTTTTTCTCTTTATCTTTTAAAAAAGTTTCTATTCCCAAGGCAGATAAAATTATCATATTAAAAATATAAATTGCTAAAAACCGGGAAGGAAAACGGAACTGCTTTAAACCTGGTAGGATATTAAAAAGTAAATTATATAAGAAAAAGTTTTTACCAAAGGCAAAAAATAGGGCAATAATTGCTGGAATAAAAAAGAGATATTTCTCTTTTCTTTGGGAATAGATTAAACCATAAAGGGCAAAAAAGAAAGGTAAAATTCCAAAATAAATTCCTGTTTCCCAATAATAATGACCAAAAGGATAAAGCCAGTAAAATATGGTATCAGTACCTTCGCCACTAACACTGCCAAAAAATTTGGGAATAAAGATATTAATCAACTGTAAAAAGGATAAGGAGCCATCACTGGCTTCTTCAAAGGTTAATTTTTTTCTTACGGTAAAAGGAAGATATTTATAACTGGGATAAAACTGAACCATTGCGATTCCCAAACCAACCAAAAAGAAGATAAAAAGATTAATAAATTGGAAGCGGTTAAACTTCTTATTGATAATAATATTCAAAAGAAAATAAGAAAGAAGATTATAGATTAAAAATAATGAGAATTGTGGATAGCCTGCCAGAAAAGAGAGACCAAAGATAACTCCACCATAAATAGCATTCTTACTAATTTTATTTTCTTTTAGGAATTTAAAGAAAAAATAACTGACAATTGGAAAATAAGTAAAAACCGCCAAAGGACCAAGTTGGATAGTTCTTAAAGTAACAAAAGATGAAAAAGTTAAAATCAAGGAGCCAATAAAAGAAATCTCCTCATCAATCTTTAAACTCTTTAATAGGATAAAAGAAAAGAGAAAGATTAATAAAATGTGAAAAATTACAATCAATTCTACCTGATAATAGGTTAAACTTTTTAAGCCATTAAGAAAAAGAAAGAAATAATTTAAAGGATAGAAAACTTGCGATTGGATATCATTTAAAAAAGGCATACCGGAAAAGACATAAGGATTCCAAACAGGCAGTTTAAACTTCTTTATACTTTCTTTTAAATATGTTAAAAAGGGATACCATTGATATAAAATATCATCCCATAAATATTTTTCCTTAAAGATAATCTCTTTATAGAAAAAAAGAATTAAAATAAGGGCGATTAAAAGATAGAATAATTTTTTCCTTTTCATTAAATATTATGGGTCTCTTTTACAATATATTGTGGTCTTCTTTTTAATTCAAAATGGATTCTTAAAAGATATTCACCAACAATTGATAGAGAAATAAAAAGAATACTTAAAAAGAAGGAAGAAAGAGTAAAAATTAAAATTATTTTACTTTTACCAATAAGAAAAATAATAAAAAGAATAAAGGTTAGGAAGATAAAAAACAAAGAGAAAAGTTGGATTAGTCTAACTGGTAGAGTAGTAAAATTGATTAAACCGTCAATTGCCAAGGATGCTAATTTAAAAAAGGATTTGCTTTTGCCACCCTTTCTTTCTGGTCTTTCACTTTCAATACCAATT
>JBDRVE010000061.1 GCA_039801725.1 candidate division WOR-3 bacterium
GTATCATTACAATTGCCGAACAACGCAGTTTTTAGCCTACCTATAAGGGATTGAAACATCTTTAGCCATTTTAATCTTTTTTCTTTTTTCTCTTCCGTTTTTAGCCTACCTATAAGGGATTGAAACTGTGCGAAGTATATATTCACAATTCTTTTTCTGCTTCTGAGTTTTTAGCCTACCTATAAGGGATTGAAACATATTTATAATTTATAATCGCGCCATTTTGATTGGGAGCATTAGAAGTTTTTATCCTAATCTATGAGGAATTGGGACTTCAAATTCTCCTTTGATTCTATGCATATTTTAACTATACGTTGGGGGAATAGTATAGGAGATAGTATAGATACTTAAAAAGTTGATAAATTATTATAATAAAACATACTCTCTCGCTATTTTCTTTTCTAACTCCAACTTTTTGGCATACTTTTAGTTAATTATTTAGTTAATTAAAAGATAATAAAGATTAAAAGGAAGGATTTGAGAATTCTTTAGTTATTAATAAAGGATATTTTTATTAAATTAATATTGATTTTTTATCAATGTTTATTAAAAATTATATTGTGGATAGTGATAATTGTCTGTTCTTTGATAGTTGGTAAGAAAAAGAAAAGTTAAGAAGAAAATAAATGGCAGTTTTCCCCTTTGAGAGAGGGGAAAGGTAATTTGTTATTATTAATGAAAAATAGGTAAGTTAGAAGAATTAAATTTAATTGATAAATAAAAAAAATGAAAGGAGGTTAAGGTGAAGGAGTTTCACATAATAAGTAGTGGTGTTTCTTTATTGCTCAATGCCCAAAAGAAAGGAATTTTATATTCGGTTGGTTTTTCTGATGAATCCTATTGGCAAGAGATATTAAATAATCCTCAAGAGATAGAAAACCTTTATGAGTTTCTAAAAGGCTCTCCAAAAGAAAATTCAGCAGAACTTAACACTTTTTTAAGGGTGGTAGAAAATAAAAATCCCCAAGATATTGAAGTTTATCTTTTTGGCACTAAAACCGCTTCTAACGAACTTTGTCGAAGAGTATTAGAAAGATTTCTAAAAGATAAGGGGTATACGATTTATACTCCCTATGAGGTAAGTGGTTATTTTTGGGAATCGGCAAAGTTTAATGAAGATTGTGCTAAAGATGAATTTCAGAAAGGGATAGCCGAACTTCTTGATAGATTAATCTATCTTGCGAAAAAGAAGATAGAAGAAGGTTATTATGTCTATTTTAATCCTACCGGTGGTTTTAAAGCCCATGTGATTGCTACGGCGTTAGCAGGTTTTCTTTTAAATTGTGATATTTATTATATGAATGAAGAATTTAATCGTGTTGTATTTCTACCGCCACTCTTTTATCTACCAAAGGGAAGAGAGATTAAGTTATTAGAAATTTTAAAAGATAAAATGCCAAGGAGTGGCTCCCACTATGAAGAGTTAATTAAGACTTATCCCGAAGAAGTAGAGAGGTTAGAGATTTACCAACTTGTTCAAAGGGAGAAAGATGAAAGGGGAAAGGATTTTCGAATTAGAATAACGGATAAGGGGTTATTAATATTAGAAAAAATAAAACAACTTGACATTTAATAAATTTTTGACTATATTAATATAGTAATGGTCAAGTTTAGCATCACTCCTTTTGATGTTTTATTTTTTGGTCGTGGAAAACCTTTCAATCTCTCGGTTCAGGAGGCAAGTTCTATTTTTCCGCCTTTGCCCACCACTTTAGCAGGAGCGATTAGCGCCAAGATTGAACAGGAGAAAGGAAAGGATGCTTCGAAAATCATAAAAACCTTTTATGGTCCCTTTTTAGAAATAGAAGAAAAGATTTTGTTCCCAAAACCTTTGGATATTCTTTCGGAAAAGAAGAAAGAGGGTGGTGAGATAACAGGAGTGGAATTATTGGAGGAAAGAAATTTCAAGTTGATTAAGCCATTTTATAGTGATTTAAAAGAAGAATTAAAAAGTCTTTTGTGGGAAAGGAAAAGAAATAAAGAGTTTGAGGTTTTTGAGGGTTTTATCAGTTTAGAAGGATTACGAAAATGGTTAAACAATCAAGAGGTTAATAGAGAGGATTTATTTTCTCTAAAAGATGTTTTTGATTTTGAGCATCGGATAGGAATTCATATGGACTATTCTAAAAATGTTACCAGAGAGGAAGATGCTTTATATCGGATTGATTTTGTCCGCTTAAAAAAAGGTGTGAAGATAGTATTTTTTGTCGAGTTTGATGTAGATAATTATAATATTTTTAGAACAGAAGATGAGGTTTATGATTTTTTTGAGAATAATAATGTGAAAGTTTTAAAACTTGGTGGTGAGATGCGCAACGTAACTTACAAATGTGAAAAAGGAGATGATATTATAAAGTATTTTATTAAACCGATGGTTGAAAATGGTGAGAAAATAAAAATTCTTTATTTAACTCAGGGAGTTTCAGAAGAAGAGGAGTCCTATGAGAGAATTAGTGGGGTGGTAAAAGTGGCAAATTTAGGAAGGCGCACCAAACAGTATGGCAAAGGTCTTATGAAAGGGATAAAAGAAGGAAGTATAATTTACGCAAAAGTGAAAGATAAAGATAAATTAGAAAAAGATATCTGGTTAAAACCAGATAATGGTGAATTTATTGGTTTTAATTTAAGAATTTATGCTAAAATATAAGGAGGTTAGATATGTTTAAAGAGAATTTAATTTTAACTTTTTATGGCTTAACACCAATCCATATGGGTTCAGGAGTTAGTGTTTCTTATGTTGACAATCCAATCCAGAGGGAAAAACATACTGATTTTCCCATTCTTGCTGCCAGTGGAATAAAAGGAGTGATAAGGGATTTAGCCGAGAGGATTTGGCAAGATAAAGATAAGGTAAACATAATTTTTGGACCAGCACCAGAAGAAGGCGGAGAAGAGTATGCTTCTTGTATATCTTTTACTGATGCGAAAATCTTGTTATACCCTGTTCGTTCAGTAAGGGGAGTTTTTGCTTATGTTACCTGTCCTTCTGTTTTAAAAAGGTTTAAAGAAGAATTGAAAAGTATAAAAAAAGATAATTTACCTAACAATATTCCAGATATAAAGGAAGAGAGTAAAATAATTATCTCTTCTAATTCAGAGTTAAAAATTGATAGTGATAAAGTTGCTTTAGAGGAATTTGTTTTTAACATTGATACTTCACAAAACGTTGATAGACTTGTAGATACACTTTCTACTTATTTACCTTTAGAAATAGATAATTTAAAAAAACACCTTGCTATTGTTTATGATGATGTTTTTAGAGATTTTGTAAAATATGCTGTGGAGATAAGAACAAGGATAAGGATTGACCAAACAACTGGCACAGTAGCCGAAGGTGCTTTATTTACCATTGAACTTATTCCTGCGGAAAGTGTTTTTTACGGCTTTTTATTTATAGCTGACCCATACAATAAATCGATTGAGGAGATTAATTCGGCAGAAAAAGTAAAAAAAGAATTAGAAGACCTATTTTCCAATGCCAATATTATCCAATTTGGCGGCGATGAAACACTTGGGATGGGGTTAATGAAGGTGAAGATAGGATAAAAATGATGAAGAAGATTGATTTAAAATGTAAAATTATAACACCTCTTTTTATGGGTGGTGCGGAACAACAGCCGGAATTAAGAACCCAGTCTTTTAACGGACTTTTTAGATATTGGTTCAGATTGCTCGGCGGTTCTTTTGAAAATGAAAAGAGACTATTTGGTTGGGGCGGAGAAAAAGCAAATAAGGGAATAGTAAGTATTAACTTAAAAGAAGAAAATAATAAACAGGAATTTCAACTACAACAGCAAGGGCAAGGATATAATTATTTAGGATTTTCTTTAAGACTAACCAATCGGAGAGGAATTAATGCCTCATCTTCTTTTGAAATTTCATTTATTTTTCATCCAACTTCTACTGAAGATGATATTAAAAAATTCTTATGTGCTGTTTGGTGTGCTTTTTATCTTGGAAATTTTGGCAGTAGAGGCAGAAGAGGGTTTGGTTCAATAATAGTGGAAAATATAAATGGCGATATTCTGCACGACTTTAATTTAAAATTTATATGTAATCAAAATATTGGAAATTGGTTAAAAAGCCAGTTAGAATACATTAAATCTTTAAACTATTGGCAGGCAAGAAGAGATATTCCTTACATCTTTGAAAATTTAGAGATTTATAAATTTAATCGACATCAGAGTAATTATATCCAATTGTTAAATAGTATAGGAGAAGAATATAAAAATTTTAGGCAAAAGCTTAGGAGAAACGAATGGGAAAAAAGAATCTGGTTTGGTCTACCAATAATGCCACAAGGAGTATTTCCTATCCTTGACCATGAAGAACGAGGAAGGCGTGCTTCTCTTTTAATTTTTAAAATAATAAAATTTAATAACAACTATGAAGGATTCGTTTTATTTTTTAAACCAAATGAGAGACACGATTTTAAATTCCTTCCAGATAGAGCAAAAATAAAGTTTGATAAAAAGGAAATTTTTGTTGACGCTAATTGGTGGCAAATTTTAGATAAGTTTATAAATGACTACTTAAAAAATAAGAATTTAATAACAAAAGTTTATCCATAAATGGAGGTAAAATATGACCGAAATTAATAAAACCCTTAATCAGGAAAGGGCAAATTATATCTTAAAAAAGGTAAAAGAGATAAAAAATAAAGAAAAGGAAGAACAAAAGAAATTTAAAACTAATGCCAGAAGGGTATCTTCACTTATAATTTCCAATGGTCTTCTTCCAACGCTTGCCTTTTTGAAATCAAAAAAAGAAAAAAAACCTGTTTACGATGTCTTTAATGAATGGCTAAAAGAAAGAAAATTTTGTCAAAATGATGCTCTTGAAGAACTTTTAAATTCCGATGCTTCAAAATTGCGTCTGGCTACAATGGAAGTTTTAGAACTTGCTAATTGGCTTGGAAGAATTGTGGAGATTGAAATAGAGGATAGAGAATGATAAAAAATAAGAAATTGTTAGAAGAATTGGAAAAAGAGATTATCAGGAATTCTCAATTAGATATAAATAGGAATATCAAAATTTTTCAAGAGTTTTTAAAATTGGCAAGGGAA